>JAGHCC010000416.1 GCA_021160685.1 Desulfobulbaceae bacterium
CACCTCATCTTTGCCCATTCGGGCCTACTTGAATAACACCAGTATGCTACGCAGTCCCAAATGAACAAATATAAGGCACTGGTAAACGCTTACAAGACTGTGGTTGCCGTAAAATCGGTGTTCCGGTGAACGGTTACACTAAAATCATCAAGTTTTTTGCTATCGTAAAAATCTCCCCACTTTTGTCTGCCGATGATGCGGTCAAATGATCTAAAAAACAAAAGCAGCAAATTTAGAACAAGCTGATTTTGTCGGCCACTAGAGACAATTCTGTTTCGCGTACGAAGTTTTTTGTGCTTATCATGCTGTTTTTACGATATTTATGAGCAGTTGTCGAATTTCTTGTTACTTAGAAGCAGATCTCCAGGTAAGCACCATACAAAACAGGGCATAGACCGACTCCGAAAAATCGGCGCGATTTTGTTACACTTATTTCATGCCACACCCTAAGCGCAGACTCCGTGGGGTTGCTCCTGAATAGTTACTCCATCTTTACAAAAAATTTACAAAAATAGGGGTTACTCGACATAATTCCTTAACAATTACATCTTATTTTACAGGTAACGAAACAAGAGAAACAATAACAGTTGCAGTCTGAGTTTTTCGTAGAAGATGGCATCTGTATTGCTTAATGCTTATTAAAGCATATCATTCCACTGTGACATGACATTTAACCAGTTGAAAGGAGGAAGTAATGAAGAAACTCAAAACAGCAGCCTTGTTGATCGGCTTTGCCCTGGTAACCTCACCGGCCTGGGCCACTGATTATGGCAGTTACTCGATGGATCAGCTGCATGAGATGCGCGGTAGCGTGCAGAATGCCTCCGAGCAGGATCGCAATGCTTATCGAAACGAATGGCAAAACAGGATGCGTGAATTGCCTCCTGAAGACCGTGATCAGTACCAAAATCGTTCCCGGAAGCGTTCCGAAGGAGCCAAAGGTGATGGAAGCGGACAAGGGAAAGGTAAGCAAAAAAGACATGGTGAAGGGCAAAAAAAAGGCAATGCCTATGGCTATGGACACGGCAAATCCCAAGGATCAGCCGACAGTTATGGCAGCGGCATGGGCAAAGGATCAGGACATCGCGGAGGACATGGCGGTGGTGGTGGCCGGGGAGGAGGTGGTGGCCGAGGCCACTAATTACTGCTGCTTATGAAAATCTCTCATCAGAGACAAAGAGTTCACATAAAAATTTTCGTGTCTCAATGGCTCTGTGAGAGGTTTTTTCATGCATCGCTACAGATTCGTATCCGCATCATCCTCGAAGCGTTTTCGGGGAGAAAAGATTTTTCTCCATGTGTTTAATCTCTTCAATACCGGAGATAACGATTTCAGGGTCAGGCTTCAGTTCATCTGAAGGCAGCTTGTCCTCATATTCCAAATGACTCAAAAGATGTTTCATGCAATTGAGTCTTGCCCTTTTCTTGCTATCCGACCTGATGACTGTCCACGGTGAAAGGGTACGGTTGGACTCATTGAGCATCTGAAATTTCTTTACGCTGTACTGGTCCCAATACTTCTGGGCCAGATTATCTACCGGAGAAAGCTTGTACTGTTTGAGAGGATCTGTTTTTCGTGATCCAAACCGTTTGGCCTGCTCCTCCTTGGATACGGAAAAATAGAACTTGAACAGTTTGATGCCGTCCTTGACCAGCATTTCCTCGAAAAGAGACACATCCTTAAGAAAACGTTTGTGCTGCTCATCCGTGCAGAAGCCCATGACCGGTTCCACCATGGCGCGGTTGTACCAGGAGCGGTCAAAAAGCACCAGTTCGCTTGCCGCAGGCAGACGGGAAACATAACGCTGAAAATACCACTGGGTCACCTCAGTATCGCTTGGCTTGGCCAAAGCAACAACCTTGGTCAGACGGGGATTTAAAAAGGCGGTGATACGCTTGATGGTTCCTCCCTTGCCGGCAGCATCACGACCTTCGAATATTGCCAGAATCCGCATACCACTCGCTCTCATGTGCTTTTGCAGTTTCATCAGTTCGATCTGCATGCGTTTCAGCTCGATTTCATATTCAAGATGGGTCTTCTTAATCCATACAGAGCAGGTATTTTTCCCCGCCTTGGCATCTTTATATTTCAAGGCGGTGCCCTCAAGGAGCTTTACATTAAGGGGGCAGGCCTCGACCTTACCTTTTACCTCCTTTTTGTCGTTGCCGGTTTTGTTTTTTATTTTTATTTTTGTTTTGCCATTGGCCATTTTTTGATGCTCCTTTGTTGTGGACCAAAGGGTCCTCTCAGCAATAAATTCACTTTTAGTAAAAGTTCACCAGCACCTCACGGAGTCTGCGCTTACCTCTTCGTCCATTTAGGCCTTCTCGAATAACACTAGTGCGGAGTCTACGCTTCGCTCCGCTTACCGTTCGAAGGCCCAGGTAAGCGAAGACTCCGAATGAACGAGCGGAGTCTCGTTGCACTCGCTTACCTAAGGCACTGGTGAACTATTACCACTTTTACACCTCAATTCCGCGAAGTTATTTCACAAGGACCCTGATTTGAAGAAAAGTCAGTTACCCTACGAAACTGCCAAGTTTGATGCGCTGGGCATCCATAGATTCCTTTTCACGGGCTCCCGAAATAACGACATTGGCATCGGGGACAAAATCAAGATCTTTACTCTCCCGTTCGTAGGGAACCGCATTGAGGATGACCTTCATTGCGTTAAGCCTTGCCAGATGTTTATTGTTTGAGCGGATAATTGTCCAGGGGGCAATGTTGGTATGGGTTTTTTTCAGCATTTCATACTTCTGATTGGTAAAATCGTCCCAGCGATCCTGGGCCTGGACATCAATTTCCGACAATTTCCATTGACGTAAAGGGTCTGTCTTGCGCCGATCAAACCGCTTGGCCTGTTCTTCCTTGGTCACGGAAAAATAAAGCTTGACCAGAATAGTACCCTGACGGACCAGATCTTTTTCAAAACCGATCACTCCCCGCATGAAATTCTTGTACTCTTCAGGGGTGCAAAACCCAAAGACGCGTTCGACAACGGCCCGGTTATACCAACTCCGATCAAAGAGAACCACTTCACCGCCGCGTGGCAGCTGAGAAATGTACTTCTGAAAAAACCACTGGGTTTTCTCATGTTCGGTTGGTTTGGCCATGGCGACAATCCGATAATGCTTTTCGTTCATGTACCTGACAACCCGTCGAATGGTACCGCCTTTTCCTGCGGCATCCCGGCCTTCAAAAAGAATAACCATCCGACGTTTTTTGTTTTCCAGACATTTCTGCATTTTGATCAGCTCAGCCTGATACGGTTTAAGCTGCTCTTCCCGAAAGTAGCGACGGATTGCCTTTTTCTGAAATTTGTTGAGTCTCGGCGCCCCCTTCCGTAACGCTTTGACCTCTTTGAAGAGGCTTTTCAATTTAACTTCCCTGTGTTGGAAAACGACAGTTTCAGGATTGTCCGATTTCTCGATCAGGGTTTTCTTGGCTTTTATATCCTGCACTTTCTTTGCAACTTTTTTATTGCTCATCTTTTTGTCGACTTTTTCGTCAGGGGTCTTCTTTTTATCTTTTCCACTGGAAGTGAGGACAGAAACCGCCCCCTGCTTTTTTTTGTTTTCAACAGAAATGGTCTTGGTGTTGGAACTGCTGAGTTTTTTTCCCGTCATGATTTATTCTCTCCTGATAATGTCACGGTTGGTGCTCTGAACCATTGAAAAGGCCCTGCTCGGCTACCTGGTCTCACAAAAAGAATCTCCGATACTGTTCCTTAAAATGGCTCCAATGTCAACACGGAAAAAGTACAGTAAAAATACGTAGTCAATTATCGTGTTTTTGAGTAAAAGGAAAACAGAAGAAAAAATCTACTTCGGAAAATGGTTCATCAGGTAGGTTCGAAGGCTGATTTTCTTTTTATTAATTCCGAGTTTTTTTCGCAGATTGTTGCGATAAGTCTCCACCGTGCGAAAGGAAATATTAAGCATTTCAGAAATCTCCTTGCTTGTTTTTCCCTGCCGGACAAGATCGGCAATCATCGTCTCCCGTGGTGAGAGGCCCAGGACGATCTCCCTGGCCCTGGGAGAAAAAGAACGGGTAATGGAATCGATATGGGCGGCAATAATATTAACTGTCTCAGTCTGCTTTTCACTGACTGCTGAATGTCGAAGTTGATCAAGATAGGGGTTAATCAGCTCTTTCACCTTAACCGATATCTGCTCCTCAATGCTTTCCCTCGTCCTGGAGTGCTGGTCAAGCATGACCTTGAGGGCGATATTTGCCTCTTCGGTTTCGCGTTTTTTCTTCTCCAGTTCCTGTACTGCCTTTTTGAGACCGGTGACATCATTACCGAGAACAAGCGTCTCAAAAAATCCGTCCTTTTCACAAAACCGCTTCACCGAACTCCAGGAAATATCACGCAGGGCCCCTTCCTTTGTCTTGAGCCTGACCTCGTATCCCCGCACATCATGCTCCTGGAATTTTTTCAGCATTTCCCTGGTCGAACGACCGGTTTTTCCGGAATAAAAGTAATCCTGCCAATTCTTTCCGAGCAGCTCTGCTGCGCTGTAGCCGGTAAGCGCCTCTCCGGCCGGGTTGATAAAATCGATTGTGCCGTCCTCGGTTATACTGCAAATAATTGAGGGCGTTTTATCAATAATCTTTTTAGAAAAATCACGTTCCGCCTGCAAATAGGCTTCGTACTGTTTCTGACGGCTAATATCCAGCGCGATTAAGCCAAAACCTATCTTGTTGTTTTCCTGGTTACGAATGCGGAAGATGGTGGTAGCCAGATAATGGACGGCCCGGTCTCTCTTCAGTTGCAGGATAAACTCGTGGCGCCCCTTCCTGTTGGCGATAGCCACTGCTTCTTCAAACTGTGCCAAATTGCCAGCTTCCCTGTGTAGCATTGCCGCCTTGATATCGCTGATATTGTCGACTGAAAAACCATACAACTCTTCCGCCGCCTGATTGGAATGAAGAATGTGCAGATCAGGATCCATGATGGCCATGGCGATATCTCCGGCAGACTGAAGCATGTTGTCCAGAATAACGGCTTCATCCGCCTTTTTCCTCACCTCTTTGAGCTGTCTGGCCTGCTGCCGGATAACGTCCTTGAGATGATCGGCGTAGCTTGTGCGCAAGCCCTTGATCATGTCGGTTTCCGTGACAATACCGACATGGCGACCGCTGCTGTTGGTGACAACCAGACGGCGCAGTCCTTTGCCGAGCAGAATCTTTGCAGCTTTGTGACTGGAAACATCGGCGAAAATCGTCTGCACCGGCTGGCTCATAACTTCATGCAGCGGGATTGTTTCCAAGGTTTTCTGTAAGCGAATCAGGCGCAGGAGATCTCGTTCCGTGACAATACCCCTGGGGTAGCCGTCCTCCTCAATCACCAGCGAACTGATTTTGCGATCGTTCATCAATTTCATCGCAACAAAGGCGGAGGAATCCGGTTTCAAGGTGACAACATCGCGAATCATGACCTGGTCGACACTTTTGAACTCCATAAAGTATTCCAGGCCCAGGTGGGAAAGAAAATCGGTGCCGGTAACGATACCGGCAAGATCCCCCCCATGATCAGTGACCACAAGGTGTCGGATGCGATGATTCAGGAGCAGTTGATACGCCTCCCGATAGTCCATATCTAAAGGGGCGGTAAACGGGGGGCTGCTCATGACACGGTGAATAGGCCAGGAATAATTAATCTCCCCGCCAACCCGAATTTGAATCAGAGCCCGCTCGGTAAAAATTCCCAATGGCTTTTTGTTTTCGGCAACCACCAGCGCACTGATTTTTCGCTCTGCCATGATGCCCAGGGCCTGGCTTACGGATTTGTCCTGCGCAACGGTAATGACCGGAGCTGTCATCACATTCTGAAGTATGCCCATCCTTTCACCTTATGCAGCAGATATCTCTATTCAACAAACCGTGATTGGTTACTCGATATCTTATTCATCCATTTCTTCCAGACAGGGGACGCACATGGTCGACTCCGGCATCAACAGGATCCTGCCCAGAGGAATAGGCTCGCCGCATTCCCGACACAAGCCAAATCCAGGTTCATCAATATGGGAAAGCGCCCATCTAAGCTTGGTTAATTTCACTTTAGCAGCAGATAAAGCGGCTTGATTGACGCTTTTGGCATTAATCGCCTCCATCCTGGTCAGACGTCCTATGGCATTATCCGGCGCAATAGGCTTCACCAGTTCCCCAAGAGCGGCAATATTCTTTTTGCACCGCCCCATCTCACTGAGGATTATCGCTTCGATCTTTTTTCTTTCTTCGCCATCCATGACATTCTCC
>JAGHCC010000201.1 GCA_021160685.1 Desulfobulbaceae bacterium
GCAATGGACATGGTGCCGCCTTCAAGGGGAGAATCCGGGTTGTCCGGGTTTTCGGGCAGGATGTCCTTGATGTGGTGGGTTGGCTTGAAATCATTGGCATAGAGGGGAACACCGAGATCCGCAAGCGCGTCCGCTTTTTGCCGCCGCTGTCGTAATATTTGGTTTTTTTCACTCATTTTATTTTTTGCGAAGAAGGCTGATGTAAGGGAAAAGAGCTTTTTCTGCTGCCCTTCAGTCTTCTACCTGAAGTTTTTATTTTAAATATTTTTTGCGCAGAATTTTTGAAACTTCCCTGGTCAGCATCAGAACCCGTTTTGCCATTTCCGGAGATAGTGAGCCGGTACCACAGCTTGGCGTGATCAGACTTTGTTTTAAAATCGTGCTGATATCCCATTGGGAATTGTTTAGCATTCCGGCCTGTTTTTCCCAGAGCGCGGCCAGGCTTTCCGGGTTTTCCTGTTTGATCTGTTCAGCGTCTGAAGTGGGAACAATACCCCAGGCAATGATGGCGCCTCGGTCAAGGAAATGATGAAGTTCGTCCCTGCAGGTAATGATTCGGTCAAAATAGCCGTAAGCGTCAAAGTTAATGATGTCAAAGTCAAGCGAAAGGAGCAGAGGCCAGTCCGTGTTGGCGCAGACGTGGATGCCGGCCAGTCCTCCGGCCCGATGAATCGCCTCAATCATTTCCGTCTGATCCTGGCCGATATCATCCCTTGATACCGTGACAAAAGAAGAGGAACCCAGCCCAGCCAAAGCCGGCTCGTCGATAAAGAGAATCACCGGCAGGTTTGCTTTACTAAGAAAGGCAACCTGCCAAGCCGCCTTCATGGCAAGTCCTTTGACCACCATTTCTCGGATTGTCGGATCGTAATATCCGGCCCGGTCGTCCTGGTCGTGAAGGCCGGTGAGGAGGGTAAAGGGGCCGGTGATCTGGCCTTTGACCGCCACTGTTTCCGGGTGGCTCTCCATTGTTTCCTTGAGAAGATATAGGCCGGCGGCTTTCTCGCGGCTGACCGCGAACCGGGAAGACAGGATTTGGTCAGGATTTTCACTCACGGCCAGATATTCTTCAAAAAAAGCAAGGATATCCTCACTGAACCGGTCGTCAGTTGTATTAAAAAAGGTTCGGTCTTCCTCTTCAATAATGCCGGGAAAACCTTCGATAAACTGTTGCAACATTCCCTCGGCCCGGATACACGGCAACTGGGGCCAGAGAGGGATATCCGGCGTATATTCCGTGATCCATTCCATGGCTTTTGCGTGATCGGTTAAAGGGATAGAGCCGATCAGGGTGGCCAAGCCGTTCGGGCTGAATGTTTTTCGGGCCGGTGCGTTATGATTTGGGTCAGTCATGTGGGTTGAGGAAATTATAAATTTTTTTGTAATAATTCAGGTAGGGCTACAAATTTACCCTAAACTCCAAACTATAATTATTTTGGAGTGCCTTAGATTTGTTCATTCGGAGTCTTCGCTTACCTGGGACTTCAAAGTATACTTATGCTTCTTCGAGAAGGCCAAAATGGATGAAGATGAGGTGCTCCAGAATAATTATAAATTTTTTCTCACGGGGCCTGCGAGAGCGCGAAGGTTTCTTTAATTTTTGCAACTCGTGAGAATTATTCATTAGAGATCTAAGCAAAAGCAACATTATTAGCTAGCAGGGATAAAGGTTGATGTCAATACTTGTTTTCAATCACTCTGTTATATTGTATATTAAGTGATTCTGTTGGTTTTTAGAAACAGGATGATTACTGTCTCAAGGAATTTGGAACGACTCAACTGGATGAGGTTCAGCTAGAGTTCATGTTTCCCGAATTTTGAAGTTGAATAATAACGAAATTTTACCGGCCCGGCCGGTTAAGGAGGAAAAATGGGAGGATATCTTTTTACATCGGAATCCGTATCCGAAGGCCATCCCGATAAAGTTGCAGACCAGGTATCGGATGCTATTCTTGATTCGATTTTGACCCACGATAAAACGGCGCGGGTAGCCTGCGAGACCATGGTGACAACCGGCATGGTCATTATTGCCGGGGAAATCACCACCACCGCCTGGGTGGATATGCCGCATATCGTTCGGGATATGATTCAGGAGATCGGCTATAATTCATCGGACATGGGCTTTGACTCCCAGTCCTGCGCCGTAATCACCAGTATTGACAAGCAGTCTGCCGATATTGCCCAGGGCGTGAACGAAGGAGCCGGCGTAGATCTTGACCAGGGCGCCGGAGATCAGGGTTTGATGTTCGGTTATGCCTGTACCGAGACCAAGGTTTTGATGCCCATGCCCATTACCTATGCCCACCGCCTCATGAAGCGTCAGTCTGAGGTGCGTAAGGCCGGGCGGCTGCCGTGGCTGCGGCCGGACGCCAAGAGCCAGGTCACCATTGAATATGACGGCGGCGCGCCGAAACGGGTCGAGGCTCTGGTGATTTCCACCCAGCATGATCCCTCTGTGGATTATGAGGATTTGAAAGAAGGGGTGATGGAGGAGATCATCAAGCCGGTTATTCCTGCAACAATGATGGATAAGGACACCAAGATTTTTATCAATCCCACCGGCCGGTTCGTCATCGGCGGCCCGGTTGGCGATTGCGGCGTTACCGGCCGTAAGATTATTGTCGATACCTATGGCGGTCGGGGCTCCCATGGCGGCGGCGCTTTTTCCGGCAAGGATCCTTCCAAGGTGGATCGTTCTTCATCCTATATGGGCCGCTATGTGGCGAAAAATATCGTGGCCGCCGGTATTGCCTCCGAGGTGGAGGTGCAGATTGCCTATGCCATCGGGATTTCCAAACCGGTTTCCATTAATGTCAATACCTTTGGCACCGGCAAGATCAGCGATGAGCGGGTTAAATTACTGATTGATGAACATTTTGACCTGCGGCCCAAGGCCATAATTCAGTATCTTGATCTCCTGCGGCCGATTTATCGGAAGACTGCGGCCTATGGCCATTTTGGCCGGGAGCGGGCCGAGTTCACCTGGGAGAAAAC
>JAGHCC010000392.1 GCA_021160685.1 Desulfobulbaceae bacterium
GGGGTTGACAAAGATGCTCACTACGGTGAAATCGCACTCATCAAGACAGCGGTGGACAAGAACAAGATGCCCTTCATGCAGGGCGCCCATGGTAGGTACCAGTCCGACGGTTTTGCCATCGCCCCGAGCAGCAGCAACGGCCTGACGAGCCTGATCGATTGTTTTCGCGATAATCATATTTCAATCTGCTGACATATTTTGTTACTCAAACTGATCATACTACTAGTGCCTTCTTCTGTTTCGTTTAAGAGCCGATCGGCAATAACTTTTACGGTTTCATCTTGACGCAGGTCGCACTGTGAGCAGTCAATGCGGAGCAGACGGCAGCCGGACCAATTTTCAAAAAGCTCCTCATAAGCTCCGCTCAATTGACTCAGCCACTCGGCTGTGATAACACTTTCGAAATCGCGACCGCGAAGATCGATACGCTCAAGGCAGTTTTCGACCGTATCACAAAGATAGATCACAGTCTGCGGAACAGTAATATTGGGTTGGACGCTTTTTTCCACTTCATCATAGACATCAAATTGACGCGAATCAAGAGACAACCGCGCATAAATGCGGTTTTTCTCAAAGATATAATCACAAACGGCTGTTTCCACCGGACTTATCGCTTCCGGAGCAAGCTGACAAGCCCGGCTCATCAGAAAAAACAACTCCGAAGGCAAAGCAACGTTGTCCTCGCCGGCGAACTGCCGAGCCAGAAATGGATTCTTATCATATTCCTCACAAATAAGCTGAGCAGAAAAAACCCGGGCAAGCTTTTCAGCAAGAGTAGTCTTGCCGACGCCAATTACGCCGGCAATTGAAATAAGACCAAGCTGGACCATCATTTCTCCAAACTCAACTTCCGCGGTTTCTTTAACCCAATTTCCATTCAACAAAGTCTGTTACACGAAACTCAAAGCGCATTATACCAGCAAATAAAAATATTTCCAGCCTTATCTCGACCTCAATCCTGGCGTGGGTCTTGGAGGGAATCGAGAATTTCCCGCATGGTCAGGCCAAGCACCGGGCATGTACTATAAATGACATAAAATCACCGGTTATACTGGCGGCGCATTCAAAAAGTACGTACACTAACATTGAAATACTAAAGTAGTTTATCGATGTTGATATTCCCGTTACAAAGATGGATAAAGATCGATATGAAGTTGAAATTCGAGCATCATAATAATAGATTATGGAAACATCAATGAAGATCCGGGAACTTATGAATTTGGGAATTCCCAGAGGCGAGACTATGCGGTTGGCCAAGGATACCATTGCCAGGATCGCTAAAACCTCTAAGGGAAAAATGGGCAAAGGAGCTTTGCGTGAAACTATCCGCAGAATCGTCGAAAGTCCCAATGAATTCACAAAAGATGAAAATTTTGGGCAATTAGCTGCTTCCTTGTTGGCTACTCAAAAGGCCCGTGCTCGATATGAACATCGTCAAGCACCTGCTCCGTACCAACAATGGGGCAGTAATCTGGAGCCGGATTCCGTACAACAGATGGAAAATGCATGCAAGCTGCCGATTTCCGTCGTTGGTGCGCTAATGCCTGATGCACATGTGGGATATGGCCTGCCGATCGGTGGTGTACTGGGTACGAAAGATGCGGTTATCCCTTTTGCTGTTGGTGTGGATATTGCCTGTCGGATGAAAATGACAGTGCTGGAATTACCTGTCAGTGCCCTTACCGGTCAGACAGACCGTTTGAAAAAGGCATTGGAAAGTGAAGCGCGTTTTGGCGTGGGCGTAACATTCCGAAAACGCCGGGAACATGCGGTTATGGACGAAGACTGGTCATTCAGTCCGATAGTTAAACAACACAAGGATAAGGCCTGGAGTCAATTAGGCACTAGTGGCAGCGGCAATCATTTTGTGGAGTACGGAACTCTAACACTGGAGAAAGATGATCTGGGCTTACAAGCAGGCACTTACCTTGCCCTGCTAAGTCATAGCGGCAGTCGTGGTACAGGTAACGGAATTGCCACACACTACAGCAAAATCGCCATGGAGAACCACCCGGAACTGCCCCGTGAGTTAACTCATCTGGCATGGTTGGATATGGACAATTCCGATGGCCAGGAATACTTCCAGGCAATGGAACTGATGGGCCGTTATGCCGCGGCAAACCACCAGCTCATTCACTACCATATCGCAAAGCATTTGGGCGTGGATGTTATGCTGGATATCGAAAATCACCATAACTTCGCCTGGAGAGAACAGCACTATGGGCAGGAACTTGTTGTTCATCGCAAAGGTGCAACCCCAGCCGGAAAAGGTACATTAGGCATTATTCCCGGTTCAATGGGAACTCCCGGTTATATAGTTCGTGGCAAAGGTAAACCTGAATCACTGAATTCTGCTTCTCATGGAGCAGGCCGCAGGATGAGTCGAAGGAAAGCCAAAGAAACCTTTACCTGGTCTGACGCAAAAAAATATCTGGATCAAAAAGGAATTATCTTAATTTCTGCCGGTTTAGACGAGGTCCCCATGGCTTATAAAGATATTGACATGGTGATGGCATCGCAAAACGACCTTGTCGAACCAATCGCTCGCTTTGATCCCAAAATTGTTAAAATGGCTCCTGCAGGAGAAAAACCAGAGGATTAAAACTGCCGCAAAACAACTTGGCCAAGAAATGTAATTGACGTAAACTCTTGTCATTACTAATACGCCCGGCGCACAAAAAGGCGGGGCGGCCGTTGTGGCCGCCCCACTTGAAAGGCTTCCACATCAAATTACTATAAGATACTGTTCGATACACATCTGTTATTCATGTGTAACTGACAATACCGGGACATAAGCACTTTCCGAACTGCGGAAGTCCCTGCTGGGGGCGTCGGTATTACCTTGTAATACGAACGAATAGGTTCCGTTGCCTGTTACGGCAGAGGTAACATCAAACTCGACCCATTCTGCTGAACCGACAGTTTCGTAATCCAAAGAACTGCCCGTTGTGCCAGGAGCTGTGTTCCAGGTTATAGAACCTTCGCTCCATGTAGTCGAGGCTGACAGGTACACATCAACACCCATAGCAACATCGTAAGAGTAAACCTTGAGTGTTGCATTTGTAACAGTGCCAACATCGCTTAGCACAAACTTCAGGTGTGTATTGCATATATGCAATTGTATGCCGCCGACAGTGCACATGTGCAATCACATAATATAATCTTTCTTACCCGGATTTTCCCGTAATCCACTCGCGTGAAGGTTCTTACATGATTTCCGTGATTGCAAAGACAAGTGGCACGGAATTTGCTTGCTAAGACTGGAAGGGAGAGGATTATTCTATAATAAATTGAGTCTGTCATTTTTTTACAACTTCGATATACTTGACGTGACAGCGTATTTACTATTGTTGAAATAAGGAGTTTTTTGATATGAAGATTGCAATTACATCGAATGGTCAAGAGATGGGTTCGGAAGTTGACCCTCGCTTTGGACGGGCAAAATGGTTTAGCTTAGTCGATACTGAATCTGGGGAACATGAAGCAATTGACAACGAACAGAATCTCAATGCGGCTCAGGGAGCCGGTATCCAGGCGGGACAGAATGTTGTCGAGCTTGGCGTGGAAGCTGTTATTACCGGCAACGTAGGCCCAAAAGCCTTTCGTGTTTTGCAGTCAGCAGGCATTAAAATGTATCTCTGCGGTAGTGGTGTTACCGTGTCAGAGGCTGTTGCGCAATTTAAAGCCGGCGAACTCAAGCAGGTTGATCAAGCTAATGTGGAAGGACACTGGGCTTAAACAATGAAGACTTTTTTAGATTGCGTACCGTGTTTTGTAGGTCAGGCTCTGGGAGCCGCTAGATTTGTAACAGATGATGAATCGATTCACGAAGAGGTGCTTCGTAAGGTAATGTCCAATGCCAGCAAGATGGACCTTTCGCTATCACCACCAAAGATAGGGCAGGAAATTCACCGGTTAATCCGACAAATCACCGGTAACAAAGATCCTTATCGAGACATAAAAGAGCATTCCAATCAGTTGGCTTTGGGAGTATATTCCAAGCTCAAGGAAAGAATTGAGGATTCATCGGATCCGTTCGAGACAGCGGTGCGGATCGCAATCGCAGGCAATATAATTGATTTTGCAAAAATGAACGATCTTGATGATGCAAAGATTCATCAGGCCATTGAAGATTCATTTACCGTGGCTTTATCCAAATCTGCGGTGAACGATTTTCGCAACGCAATAGACAAAAGCAAAAATATCCTTTATATCGGTGATAACGCCGGTGAGATTGTTTTTGATCGGTTATTACTTGAGCAATTGTCCTGTGAGAAAATAACGTTTGTTGTCAGAGGCGGTCCTGTCATTAATGACGCGACAATGGATGATGCTCGGACGGCTGGTCTGGCAGAGTTGGTTGAGGTGATCGATAATGGCTCTGATGTGCCAGGGACGATTGTGGAGACTTGTTCGGAACAGTTTCGCAAACGCTTTAATTCCGCTGACCTGATCATATCTAAGGGACAGGGGAACTACGAGACGCTAAGCGA
>JAGHCC010000432.1 GCA_021160685.1 Desulfobulbaceae bacterium
GATAGGGCATCTTCGAGTGTTGTAGATACAGCAAAGTACTTCATGGCCTGGAATCTGCTTCCGGCCCTTTTGGTTCCCTCCCGCGACTGGCTAATGGCCAAGGGGACCTCAGAGGCCAGGTCGTCCCAGTCAATCTCTTCCCTGATCCTCTCCACTTCGCTAACAATCTGTTCATCGATTTCCTGCTTTTTTACCGCGGCCAGCAGGCTGTCGTAACTCGTGATCAAAGCCTTACTGTCCTGAAAGGCCTCGTCCAGAAAATCCATATTTGAGCCAACGTACTGCAGAGGGGTGTTGATCTCGTGGGCAATGCCGGCGGCCAGCTGGCCCACGGATTCCATTTTACGGGCCTGAAACATACTGACCTGCATCATTTCCTTTTCTTTTTCCGCCTTTTTGCGCTGAACAATATGCTCTTTAAGGGATCTGTTCTTCTGTTTCAAATGGGCCTGCTGGTCTTTAATGGTCTGCTCGAGTTTACGGGAACTTGCCCTGATGCCAAAAAACAGAATCACCTCAAAAATCAAAAAACCGATAATGGCAAAGGCGATATTCACCATCATGCTGTGGTGAAAAAGCGCGGTTTCATGGCTCACATCCCGCCAGGCCACCACCAGGCCCACATCCGATCGTTTCTTGTCACGCGTGCCCTGGAAATCCCTGAGGCCAAAGGCGGTAATGGCGTAGTCTTTCTGCCCCATGCTCCTGAGCACGGTTGTCGGCTTCTCCCACAAGGCGGGCAACAAGCCCATCTCCATAATCGTCGTAATGTCGTCCGAGGTGGTTGACTCGACAGTAAAGCCGTCAACAGGGAAATTTTTTTTCAAAAACTTGGCAAGTCGATCCGGCCAGATATTTTTTTGCAGATGATCCACGGTTAACAGCACGGCAATATTGATCTTCTGATGACGCTGAAGAAAGGTGAGCATGGTTTGAAAAGATGTGCCGGCCTCAAGGGCGCCGACATGGATTGGGGTGTTGCCATCTGTATCAATGGCCGTTACTGGAATGACACCGCGAATGCCGGAAACAACCCGCCCGGTCTCAAAGCCCCGGGTAGGGACATGCTCCTGATTGGCAGCAACAATGGTATAACGGACGTCATCCATTCTGTCGCCGAACTTGCCGGGCTTGTGGGCACGCAGAAAAGACACGGAACCGGGACCGAGATGAAAATGGAGCTGACGGAAATGAAACTGTTCGGCCAGTTTGTCCCGGCTGGGGCCGACCAGATCGTAGAGTTCCTTGCGAACGACAGCGGCCCTGACGCCACCCGGCCCGCCGCCTTCGCTCTCCACGGCCCGTTTGCCCTTGAGAAACAACTGCTGAACCCGTTCATCATTACCGACAAAGGTGGCAATCTGCAGCATCCGTGTTTCCGTGGCTTCAAGGGAGGAAAAGAAAGCAGCCTGAATCTGGTCACCGGCCTGTTCCAGGCTTTCCATGAGGGCCTTTTGCGATGAACGGTAATTGATCCAGACAAAGAGGATGTCCGAACAGGCAAGCACAAGGCTCAGGACTATAAAAATCTTATTTTTTGTCTGCATCTTCAAATTCCTCAAAAATGAGCAGGTTAAAACGGTCAGGCGTAACTTCTCAATGAGTAGTGGCAACCTGTAAACAAATCCCCCTCAATCCCCCTTTATTAAAGGGGGAGGTTGTCGGTATGCCACCACTTATTGAGAAGTTACGGTCAGGCCGGCTCTGATATTAAAAAACGAAAAAATCTAATCAAAAATTTGTCATGTACAGATGATCCGGTTTTTGCCGCTTTTTTTTGCCTGGTACAGGGCCATGTCCACTTTTTTGAAAAGATCTTCTTTGGTCATGTGCTGGACGTATTGGGTCACCCCGAAACTGCAGGTAACCATAATTGTATCAAGATCGGCCATAACTGGAGTAGAGGCTATGGCTCGACGGACTTTTTCCACAACAATACAGGCCTGTTGGGCGGAAGTTCCCGGCAGCAGTATGACAAATTCCTCACCGCCCCACCTGGCTACAAGGTCCTGTTCCCTCACTGTGCTTCGCAATAAAGCAGCCGTGGACATCAGCACCTGATCACCAATTTCATGGCCAAAGGTATCATTTACCTTTTTAAAATCGTCGATATCAAGAATCACCAGGGAAAAGACGCCCTGTTTCCGTTTTGCCTCCCGCATGACCTGGTCTGTGACCAGATCAAAATGGCGACGGTTTGGCACTGAAGTCAGGCTGTCCGTGGTTGCCAGGGTCATATATTTTTTCTTTTTCTCTTCCTGTCGATGATAAAGACCGCCGGCTAAGAGCAGGAAGAGACCGGCACAAGTAACGATAAATCGTATTCGCATATAACGATTTTTAAAGTCAAGGAGGTAGGAATCTTCTTTATAGCTGATAAAATAGGCGACATTCTCCCCCTTTACGTTCTTGATAGGTAAAAAAGTGACCAGCAATATCTTGTCGCCCCCAGGCACCTTGTGGGACACGGAAAACTCCTGTCCCAGCAGCAGCCTTTTTTCAACCTTCCTGCCCAGGGTTTTATTCATTTCTTTTAAGGTCTGAAAAGGGATAATATTTAGTTTTGGCAACTCCTTTTTGATGTTTGCCACAACATCCTGGTGCTTTAAATAAGATTCAGAAATAAAGCATTGTCTGTAACTGGACTGCTCACTTTTCAGCACCGCATTCAACAGGATATCTTTATGCAGGATCAGGGTATAAATTGCCGGAAAAACCCTAACGGCAAGTTTCCTGAGGGCAAGGAATGAGTAGGAGATCTCCATAGTACCAACAAATTTTCCCTGAAAATGAAGGGGATAAACATTGCGAAATCCATAATAATTTTTCCCTTCTTCAAAACCTCTCACCGGCAAGCGGGTTTCATTGACACGCTCTATGGAATGACGTACTCCCTGCAAAGATTCCCCAAAAAAAGAAGGGTGATGAAAACGCAAAAAACTGTTGGCCTCCGGCAGATGAAAGTGGAATTGCCGGACGCCATGATCGTACAAATTCTCGTACAAGGTGGAGAGTTTTTCCCAAAGAAGTTCTCTCTGCCTGGTCTGTTCTTCCTCGGTGGCACTGTTTGCCCTGGCCATGATTGCCAGGATTTCGTCCCTGTTGATATGATTTTGAAAAATTACGTCAGCAATATTTTCAAAGGAGATGGTCAGGGCTCGGAGCTGGATCCGTTGTTGCTCAGTGGTAAGCTGTAAATGCTTTTCTTCCCTTTCTGCATTCTCCATGGAAAAAAAGTAAAGAGTCCCGGCAACACACAACACCACCAGTACAAAATACAATGAGATTCCACTCAATGAAGGCCATCCGGAGACCATTTTTTTTCTTAATTTTTGCTCCATATTTTTTAGATTCTGATTTTATTCTTAAGTTTTGTAACCCTTGAAGAGTCCATTTTTTCTAATACATCCTTTACTTCTGTGAGATTGCCGTCACTGAAAGTCACAAACCTCGGCATTAAAAGATGACCATTATGAATTGTCGATTTATCGCTCTCAGGTAAGATCAGAATAATGGGATGACCATGAAATAATTTCTTCCGGTCAACCAGTTCATATAATTCTTCAGCAGTGGAAGGGGCTAAAACAAGTAATTCCGGTTTTGCCTCTATTTGCCTGAGCCTTTTCATGAGGACATCTACAGTTGGAAAGATTTCGAGGTTATGATAATAAATGCTTTCAATTTGGCGTAATAGAGGAGAAGTTTCACTTGTTCCTTTTCCAAAATAAAAGAGTCGCATTCATCTGCTCCTGGTGAATATTACGGTTGCGAAACAACTTAACGCAAATTGCGCATATTGTAGGTTGGGTTGTAACTTCTCAATAAGTAGTGGCAATCTGTAAACAAATCCCCCTCAATCCCCCTTTAATAAAGGGGGAGGTTGTCGGTGTGCCACCACTTATTGAGAAGTTACGCTGGGTTAAGCGATTAGTTTATTCGTAACTCTGTTGGGTTCGCCTCCATTCCAGTCACCATCAACCGGCAGAGGGATCACAAAACCAGCGAACCCAACAAGTTTGGCTGACGAGACGGCTTCACCCAACCTACTCAACACTATCTATCAACAAGCATGCCAGGAGCGAAAATAACAGAAAAATACTCATGTTATCCAACAGTTGTGACTTACAGAGGTAAATTTAAAGGGTCAAATTCGAGAAGAGAAATGCTCAAGACAGAGAACGGTTGTTCACAAAAAGGGAACATCTATTCTTGTTTAGTGAATCTTGGCAGGAAGGAAAAAAGGGGAAATCAGGAAGTCCAGCCCAGGCGGGAAATATTATGTTTCTTCATGAGGGTGTAGAGGCGGGTCCGGCCCAGACCCGATAATTTGCATGCTTCTTTGATATTGCCTCGGGTCTGCCGGATTAATCTTTGAAAATACTCCTTTTCGGCAAGGGCAAGGGCCTGATCCCGATATTGCTTAAAAACAGGTAAAGCTTGATCGGATTCTTCAACGCTGACAGTTGTCTCTTCCGGCTTTGCTTTAAAAGGCGCTTCCTTTTTTCCGACGGACGACCTGAGCAGATGAATCCTGATATTGTCCGGAAGATGCCTGGAGTATAAAATTGGCTCGTACAGGGCATTGTTTAAGGTTGTTTCCAGGGTATTTATTAACTCTCTGACGTTCCCGGGCCAATGATACGAAATAATCGCGCTAAAAAAATCAGGGGCAAAACCTTTGGGATCAATACCGTATTTTTGAGACAAACGGCTTAAATAGTGAATTGAAATTTCCTTGATATCCCCATGCCGGCCTCTTAAGGGCGGCAGCTCTATTGACATTGCCTTAATTCGAAAGAGAAGATCCGCCCTGAATGTACTTTCACGAACCATGATATCAAGATCTCTATTAGTGGCAGTAATAAGCCTGAAGTTGCTGAACACCTCTACATTGCTGCCCACCGGGCGAAACTGATGTTCCTGAAGCGCCCGGAGGAACTTCTTCTGGACCCCAAGGCTGAGTTCACCAACTTCATCGAGAAACAGAGTGCCGTCGTCAGCCTGGGCAATTAAGCCACTTTTTCTTTTATCAGCTCCGGTAAAAGAACCTTTCTCGTGGCCGAACAGGGTGCTTTCCACCAGCGTTTCCGGCAGGGCCGCACAATCAACTATTACAAAATTATTGCTTGCCCTTTTACTATTTTCATGGATAACCTTGGCAAAAAGCTCCTTGCCGACCCCTGTTTCACCGGTAACCAGGACACTGGCATCACAGACAGACATCTTGGCAACCTGGTCCAGACATTTTGTCAATTGCCTGCTGCTGCCTATTATTGACCGACGTTGCAAAGAAATTGTGTTTCGTGCAGCCGCCTTCTTCGCTTTTTGATATTGAAGTACCCTGGCAAGAGGCAGAATCATTTCTTTTATGGCTGTTGTTTTCTCCAGATAGTCCCAGGCTCCGCTTTTTATTGCCCGTTCAGCGCCATCAGGATCACCTTGCCCCGTAATGATGATAACTTCCGGTTCTGATGGAGCTTTTTTGAGCTCAGGCAATTCCATCAGTCCATTGCCATCAGGCATTTGCACATCCAGAAAAATCAGTTCAAAGTCTTCGGCAAAGGCTCTCTTTTTTGCCTCAGCAAGAGTTGTTACAGAAACGGCATCATGACCGATACGTCCTAAACCGTCGGTAAACATCTCACATAAAACTTGATCATCATCAACAACCAGAATTTTTGCCATGGATTTTTATATTTTGAGGGATCAGAACCAACCTATTCTATAAAATCAATAAATTTTTCAGCCAGTATCGGGTCAAACTGCGAGCCGCTATTTTTTCGTATCTCTTCTTTGGCAGTGACGATATCCATACCTTTTCGGTAGGGTCTGTCAGAAGTCATGGCGTCGTAACTATCAGCAACTGCGATAATTCGAGACAGATAAGGAATTTCTTTCCCTTTCAGGCCATCCGGGTAGCCATTCCCATCATAGCGTTCATGATGATGTTTTATAATTTTTGAGATACTGGCTATTCGCCTGTCTGATTCCATGGGTCGTAAAATCTTAGCACCCTGTTCCGGATGTTTTTTGATAACTGCGTATTCTTCTGCTGAAAGTCTGCCCGGCTTGCCTAAAATTTTATCAGGAATACCGATTTTACCAATATCGTGTAACACGCCACAC
>JAGHCC010000174.1 GCA_021160685.1 Desulfobulbaceae bacterium
AATCGTGCCTGATAGTTATAAAATCAAAATTCTTGCATGATGTTACTCAACAGATTGCTGAACGGTGCATTTCAAAAACGTGTTTTACACATCTCGAAAAAGGCACTAGACCTATAATTTTTTTCCTCGAGAGACAAGACAATGTCAGCAATGAAAAATCGTATTTTTTCAGAATTTGAAGAAATGGAAAAACAGATGGGCCGGATGTTCAGAAATATGTCCTTTCCTCAGATGATCTCACAACAATCAAAAACAGAGTGGCTTCCCGCCGCAAATGTTTATGAAACCAAAGAGAAAATGATCATTTTCATGGAGGCATCGGGTCTTGATCCAGAGAAGATAAACATTAGCGTTGAAAGCCGTAACGTTACAATATCCGGAGTACGTCAAATCCCGTCACCTGAGAACAAATGCACACATATCCATCAGCTTGAAATAGAGCAATGCAACTTTAATCGTTCTTTTTCACTCAGCATGGCGATTGATATCGAGGCCGCGACATCGGTTTACAAAAACGGACTTCTGGAAATTATACTGCCGAAACTACAGGCTGCCGGAAAGATTAAAATCAAGGTGAAATAACAACCATGACAAATCAAATTTCCGAAAAAAATAAAATCACTGTCAACCCCACGGATCTTCCGGTACCCGACACCCTGCCTGTTCTGCCCGTTCATGGTTTTGTCTTTTTCCCAGGCATGGGATTCCCCATCCAGGTTTCTCATCCAGCCTCTAAACAGCTTATTGACGATGTTCTCCTCAAAGAACGGCTGATTGCCATTGTCTCTCACAAAACCGCAAAGGATGTTGAAGAAAAGCTGGACACTGACAATCTCTATTCTGTCGGGGTCATGGGATATATCCACAAAATGAACAAAGGCATTGAGGGCTTTTATCATGTCCTTATCAGTGCGGTTCAAAAAATAAAGGTGATTGATTTCATCCAGCAGGAGACTTATCCGATAGCCAAAGTTGAACTGATCGAATTAAAGTTGACAGAGGACACGGAAGAAGAGGCCCTGATTCTCAATCTCAACAATCAGTTTAAAAAACTGGTCGAGCTTGCCAATTTGCCGCCTGAAATCTTCATGACGCTCAGTTCGGTCGCCAACTCCTTTCATCTCGCCTACATTATTATTTCACAGCTGAATCTATCTCTGGAAAAGGAACAGCAGATGCTGGAGATTGAAGATTCGAAAATCCTCCTTCGCCGGGTGACAAAAGAATTGGCCAATCGTCTCGAGACCGTCGAAATGAGCAATAAAATCCAGAAAGATATCAAGGATGACATGGGTGCCAAGCAAAAGGAGTTTTTCCTGCGCCAGCAACTGAAGTCGATCCGCAAAGAACTGGGTGAAGGCGAAGAGGAAAATGTTGAACTGAAGGAGTTGAAGAAAAAACTGAAAGAGGCCTCTTTGAGCGAGGAGGCTCGAAAAACAGCCGAAAAAGAATTAAAGCGGCTTGAGAGGATCCCCGCCGCTTCCGCTGAATACACTGTTTGCCGAAACTATCTTGACTGGCTGCTGGATCTGCCCTGGGAAAAGAGTTCAACTGACAACCTGGATATCAACCTGGCCCGGCAGCATCTTGACGAGGATCATTACGGCCTGAAAAAAATCAAAAAACGTATCATTGAGTTTCTGGCTGTTCGTAAACTGAAACAAGACATGCACGGGCCGATTCTCTGCTTTACCGGTCCTCCGGGCACGGGCAAAACATCCCTGGGGAAATCCATCGCCCGCACCATGGGGAGAGAATTTATTCGTATCTCCCTGGGCGGCGTTCGCGACGAAGCAGAGATCAGGGGGCACCGCCGCACCTATATCGGCGCTTTGCCGGGACGAATTATCCAGAATATCCGCAAGGCCGGCACCAACAATCCTCTTTTCATGCTGGACGAAATTGACAAACTGGGCATGGATTTCAGGGGTGATCCTTCCTCGGCCCTGCTTGAGGTTCTGGACCCGGAGCAGAATTCCACCTTTGTTGATCATTACATTGAAATTGCCTTTGATCTCTCCAAGGTGATGTTTATCACCACGGCCAATGTTTTGGGTCACATCCCCGGCCCGTTAAGGGACCGAATGGAGGTGATTGAGCTTTCCGGCTATACCGTTGAAGAAAAGCTGATGATTGCCAAACAGTTTCTGGTTCCCAAGGAACTTGAGGCCCATGGTGTCACGGAAAATGATTTGCAGATAGAAGATGAAGCGATCCGGACAATTATCCAATCCTACACGAGGGAAGCCGGAGTCCGTAACCTGGAAAGAGAGCTGGCCTCGATCTGCCGGAAGGTGGCCACGGAGATTGTCAGCGGCCATATCGGCCAAACCATAGTCAAAGCGAAAAACCTGGACGATTTCCTCGGTCCAATCAAGTTTTTCCCTGAGATCACGGCCCGATCCTGGGGGCCTGGCCTTGTTACCGGACTGGCCTGGACACCGGTAGGCGGCACTCTTCTCTTTATTGAATCAGCCAGTATGGAGGGAAAGGGCAGTTTAACACTCACCGGCATGTTGGGTGATGTCATGAAGGAGTCCGCAACGGCAGCGCTGACGTATATCCGTTCCCACATGAAGACTCTGAATATCCCTGACATTGATTTCAGCAAGAGGGATATTCATATCCATGTTCCGGAAGGAGCGATTCCCAAGGACGGACCGTCCGCCGGAGTAGCCATGGTGGTCTGCCTGGCCTCACTCCTCACAGGTCGGCCCGTACGGACAGATCTGGCCATGACCGGAGAGATCACCCTGCGCGGTGATGTTCTGCCGGTGGGCGGCATCAAGGAAAAAGTCCTGGCCGCCTCCGGAGCCGGCATCAAGGAAATTATTCTGCCCAATTTAAATAAAAAAGATGAGGGGGAAATCCCGGATAATGTGAAAAAAGGGGTATCCTTTCACTTTGTACAGAAAATCGAAGAGGTTCTTGCGTTGGCCTTGCCAGGAGAGGGGAAAAAAACAAAATAACTTTTAGGTCGATAGGCTGTAGGAAAGATGAGCTTGTTACGCCGCTGTAAGGATGTAACGAGAAACACGCAGATTCGAAAACTACTAGCCTTTAGCCTGCAGCCTAACTAACCTTCTAAGTAACAAGATTTCAACAATTACTCATAAATATCGTAATAACAACATGATAAACACAAAAATTTCGTATACGTCATCCCGGCATGTTTTTAGCCGGGATCCAGAAACTTGCCACACACTCCATCCTGGATTCCGGCTAAGACTATGCCGGAATGACGATATATTTTTTTTGTTACTTTTAAAATAAATGCCGGGATCAGTCTCCCGGTTAGGATGCTAAATAGTAACAAAGCAAACTCGAAGGGATCAGTTAGAAACAGAAGATTCATCGATCTTGTTGACCTTTTCTTCAACCCGTTTGATTAAACCGGCGTATTTTTCACGACTGACAATTTTTGTAAACTGAGACCTGTAGTTACGGACGAGACTGACTCCTTCAATAATAAGATCATAGACAAACCAGTCGTCTCCCTGCTGCAAGAGCTTGTAAATCACTGGTATTTCCAAGCTCGTCGCACTGATTATCGTGTAGACGACGGCTTTCTTGCCTTTAATATTCTGTTTCCGAAAGACAACCACTTCATCGGAATACTCCTCCACCCGGTCGATGTACGTGTTTTGGAGCAGCTTGGAAAAAAGGCTGACAAAATACTCTTTTTCCTCATCAGTTCTTTTTTTCCAATTTTTGGCAAGAGCCCGTTTGGACATCTCTTCAAAATCAAAACGGTGATCGACTATAGCGCGAATGAGTGTTTTTTTCTCAGGCCATGCTTCCGGTTGTTTCAGGTTTTCGTCATTCAAAACAGCCATAATCTCATCCACCGTACTTTTTATCTGTGTCATTGGATCAGAAGCAACGGCGGAATTCGCCTGAGGCAAAACCAACAGAAACAACAAACTACACAAAAAAAACGCTATTAATCTATTCTGAACACGGGATGAAACGATCATGGTGAAGTACTCTTATTTTATTGTAACTATTTGTGTGGGGTGCTGCTGTATAATTACAGTTTATTTGAATTAAAAAATCGAACAACATTATAAGGGATCATTCTACCTGGAAACAACAAAAGCATCGGGAAACCCGTCGTTAACTAATCTCTCTTCTGCAAGTTTTGCCATTGAAAAATCACCCTGGACCGGAATCTGTACTCCGTAAAACGAGTAATCTCCCCGGACATACTCAACCACAATAACTTTTTTGTTCATGGCCAACAATCTGTTTTTAAACATTCTAACATTTTCAGCTTCAGCACAGGTTCCAACCTGGACAAAAAAATATTGTTCATCAAAGGATGATTCACCATGTGTCAGCGTTTCATCCTGTTGAAGGGAAGCTCTCGCAGTGATATTTCTTTGCAGGCTGGCGGAAATCGGGCTTTTAGCCTGCACGTCGCGATCTTTTATTTTATCCTCACGATACTGAATATAGGCATCCCGCATGGCAATATAAGGATCAAAGGAGGCCTCGAGAAAAGCTTCATAATCACCGATTACAAGTGATGTATAATTCACTTCCCTGCCGGCGTAGACTGCCAGTCCTGCCTCGGTATCGGACTGATACAGATAATGGATCGGATCCAGAAAGGAGTCGCCGATCAAGCCGACGGTATCCCTTAGCGTTGACGGTCCCAGAATAGGCCAACAGATATAAATTCCGTTACCAATGCCGTATTTTGCCAGAGTCTGGCCAAAATCTTCATCACTGGGAAGCAGGCCGAATTCGTCTTTGGCAGGATCAGCCATACCAAGAATGCCAATTGTCGAGTTGATCAAAAACCGAGATACCTCTCTGCCGGAATCCCTGACCCTACCCTGCAAAAGAGTATTCACCACTCGAATCGGAGCGAGAAGATTGTTAAATGCATTTTCAATACAACCCCTCATCACCTCGGGAACAACAAAGGAATATCCCTGGGCAACAGGCTTCAATATCCAGAAGTATAGTTTATCGTTAACTTGAAAAAAAACCCGGTTAAGAGGTTCAAGCGGATCACTGATTTCCATTTCTTCATCAAAATCATCATCCAGATAGTCATCATCATCCAGATAGTCATCATCAAAATAGTCTTCATCATCCAAAATATCATTCTCTGCCGCCCAAACTGAATGAGCGGAAAGAATAGAAAAATCCCCCTTCAACACCGAAGCACCAGCCGGCCAAAGATGCAGACAGAGCAAAACCAGGCAGGGACAAACGATCATCTTATGAAAACAGGGCCTCACTTATACTCCTTCATGGATTGACTTAAAAATTTTCATCAACGGCAATCCTGGCCATCAATATTCATCTCACAGGGGGACAAAATCACCTCTTGTATTTCCAATCTACAAAATTATCATCCACAATTTATTGTGGTTAATCAAGCACAAAAAATACTTGTCTGATTGGAACTATTCAGGAGCACTAGGGAGTTTAAGGTTAGTTTATAGCCCCACCTGAACAGTTACGCCTGACTTACAACAGCAAGGCGAGACGCTCACCACTTTTCTGTAATCGAGTCCCGATTATATGGATAGAATGTTTTAAAAGATGAATCCCCAGAATCGGATTATCCGTCAATAAGTCCTGAAATTTTCTGTTTTTTAAAATAAGCAACCTGCCTGTTTCCATACTCTCAACGGTGACAGTGCGCTGACGACCGTCAACCAGGGAAATTTCTCCGACAATGGCACCGCTGTTCAGAATGGCAAGGAGAATAAATTTACCGGGAAAGGCGGTTTCCTTTTTAACGGCAAATTTACCTGACACGATAAAGGCCATAAAATCAGCTGGATCACCCTGACGAAATAATGTGAATCCGGCTGGAATTTCCCGATAGTCAAGAAAGGAAAAAAACTCTCTCCTCTCCTCGGAACCGGCAAAGGGAAACAGACGTGAAAGTTCATCATCACTGATTTGCTTTTGGCTTGAGAGAGTTGTTTGAGAGGTCATGGCAGATTTTGTTCCTGTGTAACTGTTCAGCTGCACTCCATCTTCGCCCATTTCGGAGTCTCGTTCCTCGCTTACCTGGTCTTCTCGAATAACACCAGTGCGGAGTCTACGCTTCGCTCCGCTTACCGTTCAAAGCCCAGGCAAGCGGAGACTCCGAATGAACGAGATAAGCGTAGACTTCGATATGAAGCACATCTGAACAGTTACAGTCTGGAGTAAAGGGTAATTTACAGCCTACGCTGAATAATTTTGTTCCTGTTTTAGTTATCTACACATCACCAAAGATGTACTTGCTGACCATCTCTTCCAGATCAATAGCCGATTCTGTTTCAGTGATGGAATCACCATTATTTAATAATTCATCGGAACCGCCCTGGCTGATTCTGATATATTTGTCGCCAATGATCCCCTGTGTTTTCACGGAAGCAATCGCATCATCCGTCACCTTAACATCCTTGGTGATATCCATAACAATCTGCGCCATATCATCTGAATTTAAATCAATTTTTGACACCTTGCCGATAATGACCCCGGACATGGACACATTTGCTCCTCTTTTTAAACCTGAAATGCCATCAAATTCCGCTTTGATCGAATAATTCTGTCCTTGTGAAAAGATAGAAAATTCACCGAATTTAACAGAGATAAATGCAAAAGTGATAAAACCCACGATCATAAACAAACCAACGATCAACTCCAGATTTATTTTTTTCATAATAATTTCTCGTAACTATTCATTTGTGGCTGCATAATTCGCCTAACCCACTAAAGTGGAAAAAAACATCAGATTTTTTAGGATAAGTGCCTTGTCGTAGCGGCTTATTCTTGTTTCAAAAATTATTTCCAGTTTCTTATTTTTTTTATGACAAACTTTCAGAAGTAAGGCACTAAACACCATACTGTAACTCTTCAGCAAGACAACCGGAGGGCATAAACTCCGACTTTGATCCAGAAACTTGCCACACACTCCATCCTGGATCGAAGTCTGCGCTTATCTCCGGGTAAAAACATGCCGGAATGACGATATATTTTTTTGTTACTTTTAAAATAAATGCCGGGGCCCCCGGTTACTTTGCTGAAGAGTTACAATTTCTCCATTTCTTGACTGATATAGACCTGTCCCATTGTCGTTTCCACAAAAGATTGAATATCGGGATTTACAGAAAATTGAATTTCTTCAGGACTGTCGAAAGTAATCATTTTGCCGTCTTTTAAAAGAATCACCTGATCCGCCAGATTAAATACCTTGGGAATGTCGTGACTTACGATAATTGAAGTATAGCCAAATTTTTTCTGCGTTTTAAAAAAAAGTCGATAAATTTCCATTGAAATTTCCGGATCAAGACCGGTTGTCGGCTCATCAAATAACATAATTTTAGGCTGCAGCATGAGAGCTCTGGAGAGTCCAACTCTTTTTTTCATGCCTCCGCTTAACTGGGCCGGATATTTTCCTCCATGACCACTTAAATCAAACTGGGCCAGCATCTCTTCCACACGCCTGTGAACCTCTTGCCGGGATAGAGAGCTCCTTTCCCGTAATGGAAGAGCGACATTTTCAAAAACGGTAATCGAATCAAGCAGAGCCGATCCCTGAAAAAGGACTCCAAAATGTTTCCGAATTTTATTTAATTGCCTCCGTTTCATCGAGGCAATATCCTGGCCGTCGACCAGAATTTGGCCGGACTCCGGTTTTATCAATCCCAGAATCAACTTCAGGGAAACACTTTTCCCCTGACCGCTTCCCCCGGCGATGACCGTTGTCTTCCCTTCAGGAAACCCGACACTGACATGATCAAGAATTCTTTGGGTGCCAAAGGCCTTGTCCACATCAATAAATTCAATAATGGCCCGACTCATAACATAACCGCCGTGATGAGATAATCCCAGAGCAGTACCGAGATAGATGAATAAACCACAGCCTGAGTTGTAACCCTGCTGACACCTTCTGCGCCAAAGCCCGCCCCCCGGATCAAGTGGACAAAATAGCCTCTTCCGGTACAAATCCAGACAATAAGCAGGGCAAAAACAAACGACTTGACAATGCCGAGATTGATATCGAGATTGACCACGCTCTGCTCAATACCGGAAGTATAAGCGCCCGGATTCACACCGAGCAGCACGACCCCGGCCAGATAACCTCCGGCAATACCGATCAAATTAAAAAACTGGGTTAGTATTGGAAGGGAAATTAATGTCGCCAGAAATTTTGGCGTAATCAGGTAACGAAATGGATCAATGGACATACATTCCAGGGCGTCAAGCTGTTCAGAATTGCGCATGATGCCGATTTCAGCGCACATGGCAGATCCGGCCCGGCCGGTAACCATCAATGCGGTCAGTACCGGACCCAGTTCTCTGATCAGACTGAGAGCAACAGCAGAGCCCAAGGCCCCCTCGGATCCGAATTTACTCAGGGTATAATAGCCCTGCAGCCCCAGCACCATACCGGTAAAGGCTCCGGTAAAGGCGATAAGGCCCAGGGAGCTTGAGCCGATTTCTTTGATCTGGCGCATGGTTTCCCTGAAACGGAAAGGGTGTGAAAAAATTCCGGCAAAGGACTGAAGCAAAAATAACCCCATGCGCCCCATGTCCTGGAGATAATAAATTGTTGTAGCGCCCAGTTTTTCGATGTATTGAAACATGATGGTTTCAGACCCTCAACAGGTCAATTACGAATTGAGAATTTAGGAATTATGAATTTGAAGGAAGTTATCTGATGAAAAAATATCGAAATTCATAATTCGTAATTCCGCCAACGGCGGCCTAGGCCGTAACCATTGACAAAAAAAACAGAGAAATCAATTTAAAAT
>JAGHCC010000037.1 GCA_021160685.1 Desulfobulbaceae bacterium
ACACCCCAGCCATCAAGAATTGCCAGCAACAGCGGTTTTGTCTTACTCATTGGATTATCCTTTTTTCAAAACTCCCGTCATGTCCAGGGGTTGGCGGACGCCGTAAACGCTGCGCTCTGTAAAAAGCGGAACAGGGAAAGCGCCACGGAGGGCTTGCGTGAAGGTCTCTGGGTGTTGCTTGATTTTGATGATGTCGTGGTTCATATTTTTTATCATGAGTCCCGATCCTTTTATGATTTGGAGGGTTTGTGGCATGACGCCCCCCGCATTGATATGGAGTCTTGAAAAAAGGATAATCCAATGAGTAAGACAAAACCGCTGTTGCTGGCAATTCTTGATGGCTGGGGTGTTGGTCTGCCAACCGAAACCAATGCAGTTTTTATGGCTGATACGCCGAACATGGACCATTGGTCGGAGAAATACCCCTGTACCACTCTGACTGCCCACAACGGGGCCGTGGGTCTGCCGGAAGGGCAGATGGGGAATTCAGAGGTTGGTCATTTAAACATCGGCGCCGGCCGGATTGTTTACCAGGATTTTACCCGGATCAACCGGGCCGTGGAAACCGGTGAACTGGAAGAAAATGACGTTCTTGTCGCCGCCATGGAGAAGTTATCGGCCAAAAATAACAGTCTGCATCTGCTGGGTCTGGTTTCGGACGGCGGCGTCCACAGTCATCTTGATCATCTTCTGGCGTTGGTGAGGGTGGCGGTGAAAAATGGTCTTACAAAAATTTTTATTCATGCCTTTATGGACGGCAGGGACACCCCGCCGCACAGTGGAGTAGACTACATACGGCAGTTGCAGGAAGGGCTGGCTAAAATCGGCTGCGGCTGCATTGCCAGCATTACCGGCCGCTATTACGCCATGGACCGGGATACCCGCTGGGAAAGGGTCGAAGTTGCCTGGCAGGCCTTGGTGAACGGCAGGGGAGAGACAGCCGCTGATCCGGCGCAGGCCGTGCTCGATGCCTATGAGCGCGGAGAGAGCGACGAGTTCATTAAGCCGATTATCCTGCTGGATGATGATGCAGACCCGGTTGCCACCATCCGGGATGGAGATACGATTCTTTTTTTCAATTTTCGCGCTGACCGGGCCAGGGAGCTGACCAGGGCTTTTACCATGGAAAAATTTGACGGTTTTGATGTCTCGGACCGTCCTTTGCTCACTGATTTTGTGATGATGACTCAGTATGACAAGGATTTTGATCTGCCCATTCTCTTTCCTTCCCTGTCGCTGACCCATATTCTCGGTGAGGAGATCAGCAGCCATGGCCTGCGGCAACTGCGGATTGCCGAAACGGAAAAATATGCCCATGTGACCTTTTTTTTCAACGGTGGCCGGGAGGAGCCTTTTCCGCTGGAAGACCGGGTGCTGATTCCGTCGCCAAGGGATGTGGCCACCTATGATTTGAAGCCTGGGATGAGCGCCGACAAAATCACGGACACGCTGCTTGCTGAATTGGATAAGGACAAATACAGCCTGATCATATTAAATTTTGCCAACGGCGATATGGTTGGCCACACCGGTATAATGAAAGCGGCGGTTGCAGCCTGTGAGACGGTGGACAAATGTCTAGGCCGCCTGGTGAAGAAGATGCGGGAGATGGATGGCACGGTTCTGATCACGGCCGATCATGGTAATGCCGATATTATGTGGAATGAAGAGACCCATGAGCCTTTCACAGCCCATACCCTCAATCCGGTGCCTTTTTGCCTGATCAATGATAATTATCTGGCACGAGACTTAAAAGAGGGTGGTGCTTTGAAAGACATTGCCCCGACAATTTTGACCCTGCTTAATCTGCCGATCCCTGCTGAAATGGAAGGGGAGAGTCTGTTATGAAATACATTAGTACAAGAGGTGGGATTTCCCCCATTTCCTTTAAAGAAGCGGTAATGATGGGACTGGCCGTTGACGGAGGCCTGCTTCTGCCGGAAACCCTGCCTGTGGTCGGAGAACAACAACTTGCCGCCTGGCGGAAACTCAGTTATCCGGATCTTGCCTTTGAGGTGCTGTCGCTTTTTATCAGCGATATTCCTCCTGCCGACCTGCGCGATTTGATCAAACGTTCCTATGCGACCTTTGATCATGCGGAAATTACGCCACTGCTCCGCTTTGATCATTTGCATATCATGGAGCTTTTTCACGGCCCGACACTGGCCTTTAAGGACGTTGCCCTGCAATTTTTAGGCAATGTCTTTGAGTATCTCCTGGCTGAGAGCGGTGAAAAGATGAATATTCTCGGCGCCACTTCCGGCGATACCGGCAGTGCGGCAATTTACGGGGTGCGGGGAAAGGAACGCATCAATATTTTTATCCTGCATCCCCATAAAAGGGTGAGCCGGATTCAGGAGCTGCAGATGACCACGGTTACGGATGCCAATGTTTTTAACCTGGCCATCCGCGGAACTTTTGATGACGGTCAGGCCATTGTCAAATCAATTTTTAATGATATTGACTTTAAAACCAGACATCATCTCGGTGCCGTCAATTCCATTAACTGGGCCAGAATCGTGGCCCAGGTGGTCTATTACGTTTATGCCGCCCTGAAATTGACCGAACCGGGAACAAAGGTTGATTTTTCCGTGCCAACCGGCAATTTCGGCGATATTTTTGCCGGTTTTGTGGCCAGATCTCTCATGCCCGGCCGCATTCGTCGTCTGGTTTTGGCCACCAATGAAAATGATCTCCTTACCCGTTTCGTTCGGGATGGCGAATACTCACTGGGCAAGGTGGTGCAGACCTGCAGCCCATCCATGGATATCCAGCTGGCCAGTAATTTTGAACGTTTTCTCTATTATCTTTATGAAGAAAATGCGGACAGGACTCGGGACGCCATGGAAGGATTTGCCGAAAGCGGCAGTATACGTTTTTCGGCAGAAGAGCAGGTGACCATCAGGAAAAATTTCAGGACGAAAACTGTTTCTGAACAGGAAACTCTTGAGACCATCAGAGATTTTTATGAAGAACATGGATATATACTTGATCCCCATACCGCAGTGGGGGTAGGGGCCGCCGAGTCCATCGCCGATGGGGAAACTCCCATGGTCTGTCTGGCCACGGCCCATCCCGGCAAGTTCGGTGAGGCTGTTGAAAGAGCGATTGGCAGACCCATTGAGCTGCCGCCGGGCCTTGCGGGTCTTGCGGACAAGGATTCGCGCTGTGAAGTGCTTGATGCTGACGCAGGTCTTATCCGGACCTTTATTCAGGAGAATGAGGTGTAGTTATTTGCGGTGAAGGGGCAGATAGCGAGCCTGTGAGATCTTTGGAGGGACACAGGGGGAAATATTCCATTATTCCACCTTTCTTAATCATTGTTGCAGGCGGTTTGGCCATATAATGTTCGTTTGTCGCAACAGGAGGCTTCAAATGAAAAATTTAAGCTTATCAAGACTGACCGAGTTTCGTAACTTATGGAACAAAGGAGACATCCTTCAGGCTTTTTTGTAAAAATAATTGATATGCTGATTATTGAGTAAAACCGTACCCATGTTTTTGCCATGAAAGATGTTGTCTTTGTTCTTGTAATGTGCCATTGTAGTACTCATATTTTTTTGCTCAATAAGCGTTTTTGGTTGGTGGGGCTGTTGACCTCACTTTTCTCTGCTACAGGATGGGGACGGCAATGCTGTGCCGCCAACCCAAACCCATATTGAACTTTATTTTTTTTAGAATCCACCAAGGAGTATGAGTATGTCGGCATTTAAAACCCTTTTTGTTGCAGTTATCGCCGTCAGTCTGCTGATAGCCTGTTCTTCCGCCGAGAAACGCGCGCACAGGAGTCAGGCCGAAACCAATCAATCCCAGACCGAGCTGAATGAACGTAAGATAAAAATCGTGGATAATTACGAAAAATGTGTTGAGAAGAGCAATTCCGAGGAAGATCGTGCCAAGTGCGAGGCCCTGCTCAAGGGCGCGCAGGCACTTCAGTAGCCAGATTCATACACAACAGTGCATTTTGGCCAATTCTTGCGCCCTGACTTGATGACTTCAAGTCGTGTGCCTACCCAAATGTAACCTTACTGTTAATGTTAGATTTGATTTTGATAACCTCTATCCCCAAAATTGTCACATTGAGTCTGAAGTACTACAGATAACAACAGAAAGAATCGATAAAAAAAGGCGCCGGAATTATCCCGGCGTCTTTTTTATTTACAACACCTTGCTGAACAGAGGAAAGGGCTAAGAGTTAAAGGGATTAGCCTCTGTCCCTTTGCCCCTGTGTTGCTCTATGTTGCTCCTATATTCATAAATCCAAGGTTGAAGTGAACGTTCTTGTCATGCAAAAAATGAAAATCCGGCTCTCCTGGACGGGTCCGAGTTATTTGGCTTTGTTGATCATCTGTTATTTTCCGCTGTTCGTGTTGTTTGTTTATCCCTCTCATCTGTTTGCCATGACTCAGCCCATGCCTCCCGCAGGTGTTGACCTCATTGGATATACGAGAATTACTTATGCCGGCGCTGAAGATACCCTGCTGGATATTGCCCGCCGTTTCGACATGGGACAGAATGAGAT
>JAGHCC010000011.1 GCA_021160685.1 Desulfobulbaceae bacterium
CTCCCCGGGAATTCATCACTTCGTAACTGAATTGTGGCATGATAAAATAAGGTGTAGGATATAAGATTAAAGGAGCTTTTACGAAGCCATCAGCGGGTTACCCGCAAGACCTCCTCATAGGTGGTAATTCCCTGGCCCACTTTTTCAATGCCGTCATCGCGCAGGAAAGACATGCCGCCTCCTTCCCGGGACCGGCGCATGTCCGCACCCAGATCATCTCCCCGGGAGATGGCCCGCCGCACCGATTCATCAAAAGGAAGGTATTCATAAATCCCGATACGCCCCCGGTAGCCGGTGCCGCCGCAGGTTTTACATCCCTGACCACGCTGATAGCGGGACAGGACTTTTTCCACGGGAATCTGCAGCTCCAGGGCCAATTGCTGTCGCTCCCCTTCGCTCAATTCCACCGTGGTCGAGCATTCCGGGCAAATGCGGCGCACCAGCCGCTGGGCCAGCACCCCCACCACCGCCGAGGCGACCATGAAGCGCTCGACGCCCATATCTTCCAGGCGGGCAATCGCCCCAACAGAATCATTGGTATGCAGGGTGGAAAAAACCATGTGGCCGGTCAACGCCGACTGGATGGCAATATCAGCGGTTTCCACATCCCGGATTTCCCCCACCAGGATAATGTCGGGATCCTGGCGGAGAAAGGAACGCAGGGCATTGGAAAAAGTCAGGCCGATGGCCGGTTGCACCTGCACCTGGTTGACCCCGTCAAGCTGGTATTCCACCGGGTCCTCAACCGTGAGAATTTTGACATCCGGCTGGTTCAGGGTATTCAAGGCCGCGTACAGGGTGGTAGTTTTCCCGGAACCGGTCGGCCCGGTGACCAGGATCATTCCATAGGGCAGTTTGATTGCCTGCTCAAACCGCTGGAGGATGGCAGTCGGAAAACCGAGGCTGTTAAGGTCCAGGTTGATTTCATCCTGTTTCAACAGGCGCAGCACCAGGCTCTCGCCGAAGAACGCCGGCACCGAGGACACCCGGATATCAATATCGTGGCCGCCACCGGAAAAACGGATACGACCGTCCTGGGGCAGGCGCATCTCGGCGATATCCATCTTGGCAATCAGTTTGACCCGGGAAATAATCGCCGATTTAAGCTTGATGTTGATGCTCTCCATATTGTGCAGCACGCCATCAATCCGATAGCGGATCTGGACATGATTTTTGCGGGGCTCAATATGGATATCGGAAGCATTCAGGCTGACCGCCCTGGTAATTAAATGATTCACCAGGCGGATGATCGGCGCCTCGGAAGCCATGTCCTTGAGGTGCTCGGGGTTATCCCATAACTGATCCTCAAAATCGAGATCAGCTTCGCCCTCATCAGCAGCCATATCGACTTCAGCTTCATACCAGCGATAGATATACTGGCTGATGGTTTCAGCTTCGGCCTGACGGATCTGTACCGGCTGTTCAAAGGTGCGGGTGATGATTTCCCTGGTACTGAAATCCAGCGGATCCGCCATAACCACCAGTGCCTGGTCAGCAGTTATTTCCACCGGCAGGACCAGGAAACGCTTCATAAAGGTTACCGGCAGATTGGTAAATTCCGGCGGGCTTTCGGGGAAATCCTCGGCCTCCAGTCGCGCACAGACAGGCAGGGAAACCGGAACCTCCGCAAGGTCCGCATCCCCGTCCGGGTGAACCTGCTTGCCCTGTCCATGGGTCAACTGCTTCAGCTGTTCACGGACGTTCTGGCCAAAATGTTTCATCTTCATTCCCAACTGACAATATCCTTGTTCTCCTTTTCGCCGCCTTCAACGCCATCCCCGCCATAACTGAAGAGGTCATAGCGACCGTGTTCGCCCGGGCTGCGATATTGGTAGGGATGTCCCCAGGGATCTTTGGGCACCGGCTTCGGCAGATAAGGACCATCCCAATCTTCCAGGTCTCCGGGTTTTTCCCGCAAGGCATTGAGCCCTTCATCGGTGGTGGGATAGCGGCCGGTATCGAGACGAAAATCATCCAATGCCGTTCCCAGCAACTCTATCTGGGCCTTGGTGGTTTTCATCTTGGCCTTGTCAATTTTGCCGAAAAACTTTGGCGCAACCAGGGCCGAGAGCAAGCCCAGGATAATGATCACCACCAGCAATTCTATCAGCGTGAACCCGGAATTATTGTACCAACGTGTATGCGAGACAGCAATAGCTGCTTTTTGTTTATTCATCTTGATTTATACTCCTCTTTCAGGTATGGATTCCCACGTTACTATGGATAATAGCGCTAATATATGGTAATTACGGCGATAAATCAATGAAAAACAGGGAAATATGTATAAAGAGTCCATAATGTACTGTGAAGATCAATACATACCATATGAAGCGGTAGAAAAACTTGGTTCCGGCAAAGTATTAATACTTGCGCCACATCCCGATGATGAGGTTTTCGGTTGTGCCGGCACAATTGTGAAGCATGTGGAATCAGGAGACCCGGTTCAGGTTGTCATTGTCTCAGACGGCGGATATCTTGAATCCGGATCGAAAGCAGAATACATCCAGAGGCGAAAGCAGGAAAGCATCCAAGCAGGAAACCTGCTTGGTTACACGCCTGAATTCTGGGATATTCCTGACCGGGAAGTCGTTTATGGTGAGAAACTGATTGCCCGCATAGGTGATGTGATTGACACGGCAGGCATCGACCTCGTCTACGCACCGTCGGTTACTGAAATCCACCCCGATCACCAGTCACTGGGGATGGCGGTTGCCGAGGCTGCCCGCCGGAGCAAAAAAAAGATCCGTGTCGCTTTTTATGAAGTCGGCATACCTTTGCAGCCCAACCGCCTACTGGACATTACGGATGTCATGAATCTCAAACAAAAGGCAATGGCTTGTTTTTCGTCACAACTTCAACAACAGAAATATGACCGGCATATTGCCGCGTTAAACCAGTTTCGCACCTATACCCTTCCCCCGCAGGTGCAGGCAGCGGAGGCATATTTCGTCATCGACAGTGAACAGCTATCTGCTAACCCACTGGCACTTTACCATTCCAAAGCAGAAAAAATGACTTTTCCCGGCTCGGACGTTGCAGCATTACAAAACAACTTGGTCACCGTAATTATCCGCAGCATCGGACGAGAGAATTTATTAGCAGAGGCTCTGGCCTCGGTGGCCCTGCAAACCTACCCACATATCGAAGTTCTGGTGGTAAACGCCAAGGGAGAAGGGCATCCGGCACTGGAGCAATGGTGCGGCCGCTTTCCCCTGCGCGTTTGCGGCACCGGCGAGCCATTGCCCCGAAGTCGGGCTGCCAACCTGGGTCTGAAAAACGCCCGGGGCAATTACCTGATTTTTCTGGATGATGACGACCTGTTTTATCCGGATCATGCGGCTCATCTTATTAAAGCACTGGAGAAAAACCCTGGCGCCTCTGCTGCTTACTCAGGAGTTTTGTTAACAGAAGGTTCTACTGGCAACGATTTATCAACCTACAATATGCCATACAATCCATTACAGCTATTAGGAGGTAACTATATACCAATTCATGCAATCATGTTTCATCAAAGCCTGCTGGAATCAGGATGCCGATTTGATGAAAATCTTGATATTTTCGAGGATTGGGATTTCTGGTTACAAATATCCCAACATACGGAGTTTATTCATGTTAATCTAGTCACAGCCCAATATAGAATTTACGATAACTTTGGTTCAAATGTTCAGAACAATAGCCATGCAACACATTGTGCCAAGCTTAGTATCTATAATAAGTGGAGGGAGAAATGGTCGGATGAACAATTACTGGAGTTAATGCAGTCAGCATATGAAAAACCGTCGCTGGTAAAGGAAATATCCGCAAAAAATACCGCCATTGACGAGCTTAAAAATGAAATAGACAAAAGAAATGTAACCATCCATAACCTACAAAATGTTTTGGCTGAAAAAGATGCAACCATCCATAACCTACAAAATGTTTTGGCTGAAAAAGATGCAACTATCCATAACCTACAAAATGTTTTGGCTGAAAAAGATGCAACCATTCATAACCTACAGACC
>JAGHCC010000372.1 GCA_021160685.1 Desulfobulbaceae bacterium
AGAACCATGACAATCGCCAAAATTCCGGTGGCCACCCTGGAACCCCGTTCCTTATAAAGGACTATAATGGCATTGAGGCAGGGTGACAAAAAGGTCATGACCAGCAGATTCACCACCAGCTGGACATTATCGTAAATCGCGCTTAAGTGTTCAATCTCGGTGGCGCCGCTTTCCCGCCTGATGATGGTCTTAATAAACACCTGAACGCTTTTTTCCGGCAATCCCATCAACCCCTTGACAACCGGTTCGGAAACTCGTTCCAGGGCGGCCAGACCTCCGACTCGGTCAAAGAGAAAAACGCACAGGGACGCAGCGATAAAAACCGGCACCGCCTCCTTTATGAAAAAATAGGTTTTCATGGCCGACATCTTCACAACCTTACCGATTTTCGGCATGCGCATGGCGGGAATCTCCATGAGCAGAGGCGTGCGTTCTCCCGGCAAAATTTTGTTGGCCAGATAGCCGGCAATGATGATCTGCAGAAAAATAAGTCCGAAAACCGTGATGGTCGCTGAAATGGCCATCTTGTTTAAAATAATAAACATGACAGCCAGTAGCGGAGCACAGGGCATGCCGAGCAGAAGAAGAAAAGTGGCGATAATTTTCTCCTTCTTCGTATCAAGCATCCGGGTTGTAAAAATGGCCATGGTTACGCAGGAAAAACCCATAACAAGGGGAATGACACCCTTGCCGTTCAGGCCCATAATCTGAAAAACCTTGTCAAGCAGGACGGAAATCCGGGCCAGGTAACCGGAATCCTCCAGAAAACCAAAGGCGATATAAAAACAGAACAACACCGGCAGCACCAGCCCCAGGGCCAAAGCAATGCCGGTGGGGAAGATGCCGAAATCAGGATCAACGATCATGTCACGGATAAAAGCGCTGGGAATCGGCTCCACCAGCTTTTCCACCCAGGGGATCAGATAGCCTTCGAAAAGAATGCCGTTGATTGAATCCACCAGAAAAGTGGCGCCAAAGGCGCCGACAAAGTAATACATCAGGGTCAGAACAACCACGGCAATGGGAATTCCGGTGGAAAACCGGGTGCAGAGATCTCCGAAACGAATCAGAAAAGAAAGCTGGGAAGGAGGCTCGACCCGCTGAACTTTTGCAGCAATCTCTTCGGCCACCCTATTATAAGTCTGACCCAGAACAATGTGGTAATCCCCTGTTTCCCTGCGCTGGTAATCCCGGACCAAAGATTTCAGCTGACGCGCCATGGCGGCACCGAAATTCATCTCAACATATTTTTCAGCATTGTCATCATCTACAAGCAGCAAAAGGCCGATGGCCCGGGATGAGAGCTGGCCTTTAGGCAGAAGCTGATCGATAATTTTGAGATACCGCTCAATGCGGGGCGGATACTCGACCAGGACACCGGGTTTCCGCATCCTGCCAAGACGGGAAATAACTTTACGCACCCCGATGCCTTCATTGGCCACCGTGGTGCAGACCTCAAGGCCAAGTATTTCAGAAAGCTTATCGTAATCAATTTCAATGCCCCTGGACTGGATCTCATCAATCATGTTGACGTCAAGGAGCATGGGCAGGCCGTACTCGGCATACTGCAGGGTAATTGCGATGGAACGTTTCAGATTTTTGGCATCGGCAACCATCAAAATGCCATCAATGGCATGACCGCAGTCGCGGCAGAGAAGAAGATCCCTGGAGACCCGCGCGTCCTCGTTTGGAGAAAAGAGAGAGTAAATGCCGGGAGTGTCGTAAAAATCCGTATCCGTCCCTTTCAGTTTTCCCCTGGAAATGGAAACTGTTGAGCCCGGCACATTAAAGGAAGTGGTTTCACTGCCGCACAATCGCTCAAAAAGGGAGGACTTCCCCACATTGAGATTGCCGACAATGGCCAACTTATGATGCGGACAGACCACATCTTCTTTATCGCATTCGATACATTTTTTACCGCAGCTACGCTGTAAACATTCCATATAAAATCACCATGCCCGGCTCCGGGCATAAAAGACTGAAATACATAAGAATCTTTTTTTACCACGAAACCAACTAACCACTTGAAAACAAAAAATATTTTGTGTTTTTCGTGTGTTTCGTGGCTGAAAATATCTTTTTGTGCTTAAGCTAATGACATCGAGACACAGCTTAAAAATAATATCATACCAAAGAATGCAAAGTTATATATCCCAAACAAGATAAAAATCAACAAAATTGACACGACACTGAAACATTTTTTATCTTTTCCATAAAGCATGCTATTTTCAAGCGTGTTTAATTTTAATCTAAAAATTCATTTTTTTGCAGTGAGCGTCTCTTCTTCGTGAAACAACCGAACACATCACCTGTTCACTCCCGACAGCAGGAAAAATCACAATTTCCAGGAATGCAGCTGACGCTTCTTCTCCTGACCTCTCTCTTTTTCCTTAATTTTCTATCCCGGATCATTATCTCTCCCCTGCTGCCACACCTGGAGCAGACCTTGGGGATCAGTCATGGCCAGGCCGGCTCGCTTTTCCTCTGTCTCAGCGCGGGCTACTTTATTTCCCTGCCCGGATCGGGCTTCATCTCGTCCGTCATCAGCCACCAGCGGACTATCACCCTCTCTTCTCTTGGCATCGCCATCACTCTGCTTCTGATGAGCATGGCCGCAAATCTTGGCCAGCTGCAGACAGGTCATTTTTTCCTGGGTCTTGCCGCCGGAATCTATCTCCCGTCAGCCATCTCCACCATCACCACCTCCTTTGCAAACAGACATTGGGGCAAGGCCCTGGCCGTGCATGAACTGGCGCCGAACCTGGCCTTTCTGTCAGCCCCCTTTATTGTTTCCAGCCTGCTTGCCGCCTCGTCCTGGCAAACAATTTTTTTCGTCCTTGGCATCCTGTCACTGCTTGTTTCTCTGACTTACAGCCTGTGCAGCCGAAAAGAACGATCCTACGGTACACCACCAACACTTTCACACTGCAGACCTCTTTTCCGGTTACCCGCTTTCTGGATGATGATCCTCATCTTCAGCGTGGGCATCATGAGTACCCTGGGAATTTATAACCTGCTGCCCCTTTTTCTGGTCAGTGAACACGGGATGACGGAACAGGCGGCCAATTCCCTGGTAGGGTTCTCCAGAATTCCGACTCTTGCCACCGCCTTGATGGGCGGCTACCTCTCGGACCGTTTCGGCTCCAGGGTCACCATGAGAGGGATGCTCTTTTTTTCCGGAATAGTGACCATTCTGCTGGGATTTTCCCAGCAGTGGATCTCTCTCTGGGTCGTTCTGCAGCCACTGCTGGCGGTCTGTTTTTTCCCGGCCGCCTTTGCCACCCTGGCCTCCCTTGGCCCTCCTGAATCAAGAAACGTGGTGATTTCCCTTACGGTACCTCTGGCCTTTTTCATCGGCGGCGGAGCACTGCCGGCCGCAGTCGGTTTTGCCGCTGATTTCGGCTGGTTCGGGGAGGGAATTGCGACTGCCGGATTGCTGATGATTGGTGGGGCTTTGCTGGTCAAATATACCAAGGTTTGAAGGTCCGGAAAGACAAGCCTATGCGCGTAATCAAATTGCTGATTGATTTCTCGATAAGAACATAAAATCCTTTGAACACCCTTGTTCTCGTGGTATCTTTTCCCACTCAAAATATTCAGCAATGTCCGATCAACAACAAGGAGATAATTATGAATGAAAGAAATGAAGCCGCCACCTTCCAGGGTAATCCTTTGACACTGGTGGGGGATGAAATCAAGATAGGCGACAAAGCTCCGGATTTCACCGTTTTACAAAATGACCTCTCTCCAGCTACGCTTTCCGACTATGCCGGTAAAGTATTGATCCTCGCCCTGGTGCCGTCCCTGGACACCCCGGTCTGCGACATGGAAGTCCGCCGCTTTAACAGCGAGGCAGCCGCTCTCGGCGATGACATCAAGATTCTTACAGTCAGTATGGATCTTCCTTTCGCCCAGGCCCGCTGGTGCGGAGCAGCAGGAGTTGAGGCTGTGCAAACTCTGTCCGATCACAGGGATGCGTCCCTTGGCAAAGGATATGGAGCGTTGATCAAAGAACTTCGACTGCTCACCCGCGCCGTGTTTGTTGTCGATCGTGACGGGGCGATCAAGCATGCTGAGTATGTTAAGGAAATCACCGAAGAACCTGACTACGCGGCAGCCTTGGATGCAGCCAAAGCCGCACTTAACTGATACCTTTCTCTCCGGGCGTCACCTGTCAGTCATTAAAAAACGGCACCGAGGGAAACAGGGTGTGGTCTGTATGGGGGATGAAACGGGAGCCGGAAAAACGGAGCATAAATTCCTGGTTCACGTTCAGCTCAAGATAGGTGATCCTGCGGATCATTTCCCGGCAGCGCTCCCTGTCGGCCCGTTCCAGCAATACCTGTTCGGCCCCGGCAAGGGAGCTGTTGCCAATAGGCTCAAAGGTATCCAGGGGCAAATCCGGCAGCATGCCGAGGGTGATGGCCTGTCTGGGATCAATATGGCGGCCAAAAGCTCCGGCCACATAAATCCGCTTCAGATCGGCAAACTCCAGGCCGACCTGATTGGTGATGGTGGTCAGAATGGAATACATGGCGGCCTTGGAACGCATCATGGCGTCAAGATCCACCTGGCCGATGACCACGGGTTCACCATTCGCCGACTCATGCCCATGAGCCACGATAAAGGCCAATCCCTCGTCGGTTTCGATGAAACGATCCTCATAGCCGACACCCCTGAATTTACCACGGATATCGATAATCCGGGCCAGGTAAAAGGCCGCCACCAGGTCAATGATGCCGGAACCGCAGATTCCTCTTGGCGCACTGTTGTCAATGGTTTGAAAATCAATTCTGCCGCTGTCCGGATCAATTTTGACATGCTCGATTGCACCGGGACCGGCCCGCATGCCCATCTTGGCAACCCCACCCTCAAGGGCCGGGCCAGCAGCCCCGGCACAGGCGATGAGCCATTCCCTGTTACCGAGGACAACCTCGGCATTGGTCCCCACATCAATGAGCATACAGGTGTCCTCACTCTGATCAAGTCCGCTGCTCAGAATACCGGAAATCAGATCTCCACCAAAATAACTCCCCACACTGGGCATGACCCAGACCACTCCTTCCTCATGCAGATTCAGGCCTAAATCTCCGGCTCGGCAGGGATCCGGGTCATTGACAAGGGGAATATACGGTTCACGGCAAAGATGATAAGGATCAAGCCGCAGAAAAAAATGAATCATAGTGGTGTTGCCGGAAACACTGAGCGCCCGGATTTCTTCTGTGGCCAGGCCAGCCTTGCCGGCAAGCTGAGCGGCGAGTTTATTAATACAGTTGATGATTTCCTGGTGCAGCTTATCAAGGCCTTCGTGGCCGGCAGCAAAATGGATACGGCTTAAAATATCAGCGCCGTAACTGATCTGGGCGTTTTCACGATTTCCCCTGGCCAGGATAGAACCGTCAAGAAGATTGATGAGGCTTGCCTCAAGATGGGTTGTGCCCAGATCAAGGGCCATGGCCGGCAACACTGCTGGTGTCTGCGCCAGAAAATCAACAATTTCAAACCGGCCCGGCATATCACAAATAACAGCGCAGCCTGAAAAATCAGCCTGCCGAAATCTACCGGCGACCTCGGCCATCCTCGCATAAGGAACAACCAGCTCCCTTCCGGCAAAATTCGACTGCAATGCTTTTTTAAGCCGGTCAATGTCGCCGGTATTATCCCCCAAACTTGGTGGAATCGCTTCAATAGAAATGAATTGAACAAGTGTCTGCATGGTTATCGGTTGACAGTAAGCGTTCACCAGCACCTCATCTTCGCCCGTTCGGAGTCTGCGCTTACCTGATCCTGCCGCATAGAGGGGCTATAGCGACAAAGCTCAACCGAACAAATCTGAGGCACTGGTAAACGCTTACAGGATAGAGGTTTTCGTAAAATTACAAGTCCCCGGTGGACGGTTACGGTTGACAGATATTTTTTTTTACGGTTTAAAGTGATGTTAATATAACTATTCAGGTGCATACACAAAACTTTAATTAACCTCGGAATGTAACTGTTCAGCAGTGCTCCAGGTGTGCGCAAGCAGGCTGAAGAACTATAGTAGTCCTATGTGAAACAGCCTGATCGCGTGCAGGTAAGCGAAGACTCCGGATGGGGTGCTGCTGAATAGTTACGTGTTGATATGATAAAATTCATGGCAATAATAGCCGGCGGCGGTCTTGGAGCGGCCTTCCGGCATGGACTTTTTCTTCTTGTCCAACGGTTTTCCGGCGCGGCCTTCCCCTATGGTACTTTGGCCGTCAATCTCCTTGGCTCTTTCTTGATCGGCTTTCTCTGGAGCATCTTTGAATCCAGCCGTATTACACCGGAATGGCGGGTCTTTATCTTCACCGGCTTTCTCGGCGGATTCACCACCTTCTCCACCTTTGCCAGGGAAGCGATGCAAATGTTTAAAATCGGCCAGTGGAAGCCGGCCATGACCTATGTTATTGCCAGCAACCTAATCGGCATCTTACTGGTTTTTGCCGGTTTTTTTCTGGCCAGGCGCATGCTTGGTCTACCCGGCGAATAACCGTCAAAAATCAAACAAAGGAATATCGAAGTAAGTGCCAGCTCATCCTGACTCCTGACTTCTGATCCCCCTATGCCCTTTCTGCTTTACAGATACCTGATCACAGAGACCCTGGCACCTTTTTTTGCCAGTCTTCTCATCATGACCGGCGTCCTGTTTCTGGGGAAACTCATACCGATTCTCAACATTATTTTCACGCTGGGCATCGGCTTTGCAGATTTTATCCGGCTGTCCGCCTATATCGCTCCGAATCTTTTCCTCTTTTCCATTCCCATGGCCAGCATGCTTGGAGTTATCCTCTGTTTTTCCAGACTTGTCAACGACAACGAGGCTTTGGCCCTGAAGGCCGGCGGCATCGGCCTGACCAAGATGCTTCCGCCGGTGATAATTGTTGCCGTCTGCACATCACTGCTGACCGGCTATGCTTCCACCCAATTGATTCCGACCGGCACGATTGCCATGAAAAAACTTTTTCTCCAGCTTGCCAAGGAAAAAATTGATCGTGGTATGCAGGAAAAAAAATTCAGTGAGGGGATTAAGGACGTTGTGGTCTATATTGACCGGATTGACCCGGACACCAAAGAATGGAATGGCGTTTATGTTTCCGACTCCAGGGACCGGGAACACCCGCTGACAATCATTGCCGGTAAAGGACATCTAGAGGCCAGGCTTGAGGAGATGATGCTTATTCTGACTCTTGAAAACGGGTCCATTCATCGTACCAAGGATAAGACAACGCTTGCCATCCGTTTCCGGGAGTATTCGCTGGGTCTACCCCTGGAAAATCCGGAATCCGCCTCCGGCCGTTCTCTTGCCTCCATGGGTAAAAAATCATTGGGCCAGAGGGCATTGCTTGCCAGAGTTAAAGAGGTTGGCGCTGATTCGGAAAAGGGAATCAACTATCTCATTGAATTTCACAAGAGGCTTGTGCTGCCGGCCGGATCATTTATCCTCACCATCCTCGGTCTGCCCCTGGCTCTGCGCTCCCGGCCCGGACAGCGGCCCATCGGTCTGCCCCTGGGGCTCTTCCTGTTTATCTGTTTTTATGTTCTTCTCACCGCAGCAAAATCATTCAGCGAGGGCAATATTCTGCCGGTGGGACTTGTCATGTGGACACCGAACCTTCTCCTTGGCATCCTGACTATCTACATTCTCTGGTCTGCTAACAAAGAAAAAAACCTGGGACTGATTGACTGGTTTCTGAAAACCATTCAGCTCCTTATCAGCCATCTGCCTTTTGTAGGCGGAGGCAGGTCATGAAACTTCTTGACCGTTACACCATCAAGCAATTTACGAAAAACTTCCTCCTGGTTTTCGGCTCACTGGTCTCCATTTACCTCCTGGTTGATTTTTTTGAGAAAATTGACAATTTTGTCGAGGCTCACAAACCCATCGGTTTGGCCATCCGCTACTTTATTTTTAAAATTCCGCTTATCTATGATCAACTCATTCCGGTGTGTATCATGCTGGCCGGCATCCTCACCCTGGGGCTGATGAATCATAACAAAGAACTTCAGGCCCTCAAAGCAGGCGGCATTTCCCTTACAAGAATCGTCAAACCGCTGATCGGCATTGCCATGTTCTTTACTCTTATTTCCATTGGAGCGGCCCAGTGGCTGCTGCCATTGACCAACGCTGAAACAAACCGGATATGGTATAAAGAGGTCAAGCAGAAGATCAGCTCCGGCATCGTTAGAAACGGTATTGTTTATTACAGGGGAATTGAGGGAATTTATTCTTTTACAAGACCGGATCCAACGACATACCTATTCACATCTTTCAGGTATGCTTCCTGGGATGACGACTACAGGCCACGTCTCCTCATTGCGGCGGAAACAGCGAACTGGGAAAACGGCAACTGGCTTCTTACGGATGGTCAACTCAGAAGAAAAATAGACAAAAATGCTGATATTGAACTGTTTCAATCCAAAACTATAAAGTTGCCGGATTCTCCGAAAAATTTCTTTGTGCCGACTTATCAGATCGAAGAACTCTCACTCTGGCAGCTGCTGACCAACTCTATCCATGACTGGAAAGAGGACAAACGGGAAAACTGGGTGGACCTGAACCGCAGGTTATCTTATATCTTTCTCGGGATTCCCCTGTTGCTTATCGGCATTCCCGTTGTCCTCCTGGTTAATCAAAACTGGGGGCGGGATCTGACAATGGCCGTTCCGATCAGCTGCGGCCTTGCCTTTGTGGCATGGGGAATATGGAGCGCCAACCAAGCCATGACCAATGCCGCTTATCTTAACCCGGTGCTGGCCTCCTGGCTCATCCATTTTATTGTTGCCTCCATCGGCATTTTCCTGATTAGACTGCAGGATCGGTAAGAATAGCCAAGAACATAATGCCCTTCGGGCAAAATAATTACGAATTATGAATGACGAATTACGAATGGAGGTACTTAATCTAATCAGACATTTCCTTCAATTTGTAATTGTTAATTCGTAATTTCTAATTAGCAGCTTGAGAACAAGCAATTAACCAAGAATAATTCTTACAGAAACTTTGTTTTTCCGATACATAGATATATGATCTAATGAAACAGGAACCAAAAGTCAGGAATCAGGGGACAGAAACCAAGGCGGGTATTGTCGGCATGCCGCCCCTGGCCGTGATCCGTAAACTCAATGAAGAACGGGCCACAATCTTTGATCTTGATGAACCTATTGTCAAAAAAAACATGGAGGACGCCCTGCCCTTTCTGCCAAGGGTTTACTGCGCGGTGTTACGCACCGTTGTTCTCAATGCCATGAATCTTGATCTCGATCTCATCTATATTGACGTGGGAGCGGGAAAATGCGACTCCGCCCTCCATGTGGCCGCAGTTTTGCGCCATTATCTTGATATCCCTGTAATTGAAACAAGAAACAGCGACACCCATCCCTTTGGCACGGTCGTCTGCCGCAGCAAAATGGATCTGCTGAAAAAAATGGAACTGATCACAGGAGGAGTTACTAAAACGAAACCGCCAAACAGCACCCTGCCTGCCTGCATCCCCACCGCCGGCTTCTGGGGCGTGCCGCCGAGGGATTTCTCGCTGCTTACGGTTTTCCCGAAAACTACCCACATCTATGGCTGGACCCGCTGTATGGAGAACAAGACACCGGCAGATATTAAGCTTGAATCCCATTATAATTCCGACATTCCAACCGTCTTTTTTGCTCAGTCCTTCTGCGCCAAAACAGCCTTGGCCAAACTCCTGGCTGACAAGCATCCCCACGGACTTTTCGTCGATGCCGATGTGACTGCCGGCAGCAGCGCCAAAGCAAAGATCCAGGCATTTCTGGAACTTTCCGGAGTTTCGGTGTGATCCTGGCTGATTTCGGCACATCCTACTGCAAACTTCAGGATCTCGAGCAGCCTGGAGAAGAGCCTCGCATTATTCCGACCAGCAAGATTGACCGCAAAATGAGAGTCACTCTTGCCACCGGGCATAACGGCAGACGGTTCACGGATCATTACGTCAATGAACTGACAGCGCTGGCCAGAGGTGGAGAATCGTTGATCGGAAAAGAGAGCTATGTCCTCCTCGACTGTGGCAGCCGGGATATTAAATTTATCCAGTATGAGAAAGGAAAACTCAAAGACATGGGCTGGAACACCGAGTGCGGCGCCTCAATGGGGTTTACCATTGAATTGCTTGAGCGCTACTATGAGCTGGATTACAACAAAATGGAGGTTCCGGATCGAACCTTTTCCATCACCTGCGGCGTGCTGGGCATGAGTCATATCTTTGATTCGATCACGACCGGAGTGTCCGAAAGCGAGGCAGTGGCAAGCTTTGTCAAGGGAATCGCCCTGAATGCCTATCGTTTTGCCGGATCCCCTGAGACCCTTTTTCTGTCTGGAGGGTTATGCGCGAATACCCTCTTTGTCCGAAGTTTTCCCTGCAAGGTAATCACGCTGGGCCGCTTTGTCCTGCTCAAGGGACTTGCAGAAACGGCAAGGCAAAAAGGGATTAAGGCGTAAGGCTAAAGGCGTAAGGCGGAAGGTTAGGGAATAAAGTGAAGCAACAGCAGGGAAAAAAAACGAACTGCCATCATTGTGAGCATTTCTATATCACCCATGAGCCGACCCATCCCTATGGCTGCCGGGCCATGAACTTCAAATCCAGGCAGTCTCCAGCCCTTGTGGTGTTCAGTCATTCCGGGCTGGAGTGTCAGCTTTTTAGCCCGAAGAAAAAACGTTCTTAACCGACTTTTTCTTTTTCCTCTGCAAGAAAAAGCTCAAACTCGTCGTCAAAGCCAATGGCCATTCCCTGATCGCTGACGCGTATTACCCGACCGGAAACACTGAACTCTGCCCTTTTTCCCTCCATATTCTCCAGAGCGTCAAGAGGAAGAACCATGTTGACCACAACCGGAGTGTCCAGAGGAAACGGGCGGTCTGTCTTGCAGAAAACACCTCTACCGCTAATATTACCCGCCTCAAATTCAACAATATCATCATTGCCGTCCTGGGCCGCCACCATAACCCGGCATGTCAAATTCATGGACAATCTGTGTAATGCCCTTTTTTCACTAACCACGGTTTCTCCTTATTACGAATGAATCTCCATGGTTTCCATGCTGCCGCTTTCCGGATTCCGGTAACGGAGTTCTCCCTTGATTGTGCCCTTGTCAACCGCTTTGTTCAACTCCATCATCACCGTCATGCTTCCGGGACGCACGTCTTTAAGAAGCCACCTGGCCTGGCCGCGCTCCTTATTATATTTTTTCATCTTCGGCCGGGACTTCAGAATTTCAACACCGGCAGGAAGATATTGCAGAATAATGATTGTCGGAGGCGGCGGAGAAGAAATATCGAGCTGTAATTCAATTTTACTGCCGCTTCCCTTAAGATATTTACAGGAAATCAGTCCCTCGGCAACCGCTGAAACCGGCAGCCAGACAAATGCAATCAGACTCAACAAAATCAATCTTTTCATTATCTCTCCTTATCACGGCAGAATGATAAAGTTACCGCTGTCACTGTCATAACGGTATCCCGATCCCAGCCACATTTCTTCAACCTGGTCAATATCCAGCCCCAGACCGGAAATATCACTGAATTCATCATACACCGTCAAAATTTCTTCATCACTTATGCGGCCGTCGCCATCGGTATCGGCCCAGTGAAACGGCGCAATTTTCAATTTATCATTACCATGAACCGATTTCGTCTGCTGTCCCTTGCGGCGCAGAGTAATTGAACCTGTAAAACGAACCGTCTCCTGATCGACCTCAGGAGAAAAACGGGCCATGTAAGCAAACATCTTTTTTCTGCTGATTTTCTGAATCCATTTCAATTCACCTGATTTCACGTCCTGGTCCGAAAATGACGGGACTGATGTCAATACCATCACCCCCTGGGGAACCGTCTCCTTCAAGATCAGGGAAAGCGCATCATCCGAACCACCGCTATCCACGTGAATAACCACGGGAAAGGGTAGATCGCGCGGAGAATGGGCAGGGAGAATGCGATGGGCGCGGACATGGACTGTTTTCGGGGCGGGCCTCATCCACCAGGCAACAAGCCCGGCCAGAATAAGAACAAAAACGACAAGGAAAAGAGGGGGAAAACGTGGCTTTGCCGGCACAGGATCAGGCGTCGGCGGTTGAGCCTGTGGCTGTATTTTTTCCGGCTCTAATTGAGTTTCCTGTTCTTCTTCCTCTTTTTCCAGAATCTCTTCAAGATCAACCTCCAGGGCGACGGCGAGTTTGATTCCATTTTCTTTTTTTATCGTAGGATAACGCTTGTTTTCCCAACGGGAAATCGTGTCCGTGGTCACCTCAACGCTGGTGGCAAGAAAAAGCTGGGTCAGCCCCTTCTCTTCGCGAAGCTGACGAACTTTTCCCCCATCAATTTTGACCATGGGGGTGCCTATAAAAGAATTGTTACCCATTTATTTTTTATTTCATCCTTCTGCCGTTCATCAATTCAGTCAGCCTTTACCGCAAGCATCATACCAACTCTCCCCATTTCAGCAAAAGTTTTATCCATTTTTTAACCCAAAAAATTGACATCTGCCAGCAAAAGAACCCCGTATCGCCCAAAATAACCTGTTGAAATCATTAGATGACGCCCCGACATCGGGTCATATCAGGCCGCGTATGGCCCGATGTCCTCTATTTGTTATTGATTTTCTGCCGTAAGGTATTGGCAAAAGGAAGGTAACTGTTCAGGAGCACCCCATCTTGTCCCATTTTGGCCTTCTCGAATAACACAAGTATGCTTCGAAGTCCCAAATGAACCAATATGGAGCACTCCTGAACAGTTACAAAAAAAGATTAATGGAGCGTTAGCCTCCACACATGAAACCTGAACGAAGGAGACCAAGATGAACAAAACAAAAAGCAAAAAAAACAGTCTGGCAAAATTTGTAAAACCC
>JAGHCC010000457.1 GCA_021160685.1 Desulfobulbaceae bacterium
CTGGATTCCGGCTAAGACCATGCCGGAATGACGATATAATTCTATTGTTGCTTTTAAAATAAATGCCGGTATCTTCACCCCGGTTGCTTTGCTGAATAGTTACTTCATTTATAACCTAATTGTAAAAGAATCACCAATCTCAGGATGGAGGGAAAATTATGAAAAAGCTTATTGTGGCGATACTTGTAGTGACGTTCAGTGCGGGAATCGCTCTGGCAGGTGGCGGACAGAACGTGGGAACAAAAGGTCAGGGTGACACAAAAACCGGCACAACAAGCCAGGGAGCGGGAACACAGGACAGGACTGGCCGCTAACCCCCTGCATCCAAAAAGATCTCAGAAAAAACCCGGAAAATAGATTTTCTTCCGGGTTTTTTTGTCACCATTAGATTCAGGATCAAATCGCCTTATATCTCATCCATTTCCAAACTTAAATTTTCTGCTCGAGTAGCGTAGGGTGGCATCGGAGTCTACGCTCATCCGCCCCCAGTCCTTTACATCCTTTCCTGCCAACGAATAGGAAACTTCAAAAAAACAACCGTGCCGCCCCCTTCCCTGTCCTCAATGGAGATAGTGGCCTGGTGCTCCTCCATGATCTGTTTAACAATCAAGAGTCCCAGTCCTGTGCCCTTTTGCCTGGATTCAACCGGGCCGAAAAAAAGCTTTTTACGAATTTCGGAGGGAAACCCCTCACCCCGGTCGGCCATGCTGACCATTGGCTGGCCGTCCATCAGGGCTGCCCGGACTTCCACCTCTGATCCGGGGAGGGAGACATCAGCGCTGTTTCTCAGGACATGAAGCAGGGCGATCTTCAAAATAGGACGATTGGCCTTAATGATGATGGGACTGTCTGCCAGCAGAAGTTTTGTCCCGACTCCCTTGTGCTGTAAGGTGTTGCAGGAATTAACTGCTTCTTGAACGACTTCAACAAGATCTTCTTCAATAAAATAGAGGCTCTGTTGATCCGCCAGACTTTCAAAACTGGCTACAATTTCTTCAAGTTTGGCTGCCTGATCTTCAATGGCGTCAATTTTTTCCGCTTCCCTGGAGCCCAACTCCGGGAGTTTTTTCCGCAGCAGTCTTATCAGGCCGCCGATGACACTGGCCGGATTACGGACCTGATCAGCGATTTTCAAGGCCATCTCGCCGATGGTTCTCTCGTTGGCCAGGGCCTCAAGTTCCTGGTTGAGCTGGAGAAGATCGGTGTTCACCCGGTCAAGTTCAATATTCTTTGCCGATTTCTCCTTCAGCAGTTTCCGAACTTCCTCATGTTTAGCCCGTAAATTTTCTACATAGGACTCTTCGGTGTCCCTAAAAAGCTGATTTCTTATCTCGGATGCTCCGGCCTGCAATTCCTGCCAGTCACAGTCGCCCCTATACTTCAGGCAATAAAGACGGATGGAACTGTCCCTTTCTCCTTTGATCGTTACTTTATCTAAAACCTTTTTTAAACCATTTATGGGTGCAATTTTTAAATCATTCAAATTGGCTGGACAGGCAACAGAGTCATTCAGGCCATCCATCCCCGTGCAGGACTGCCGGCCGACAAAAATCAACTCCAGGCCGCAACTATCCATCCGGTTTTCAAACCTGACCGCAGATAACCTGACCTGACCGCCTCCAAACATCCTGAGCAAAAGGCGGGCAACCTCGGAGGCCGAGGTTGCGAGCTGAATAACAGCCAGCCGCTCAAAACCCATTTCTCGGGCCAGAAGTTTTGTCTTGGTCCGGACAAGGGGAATATCCCGGTCACGCTTGACAACCAGGGTAAGGATATGGGCTGATTCGCTTATTTTCCAGGCCATTGCCAAACCAGAAGTGCCGTATCGTCGGGTTGAATATGGCCCGGATCAAAAAGCAGCTGTGTCCATACAGAAGCTGATATTCCCCTGGGGAAACTGCCGTGGGGCCAGGCCGGTCCGCAAACATTATTTTTTTGAAAAAAAGCGTTCAAGTCAAATTCCGGCAGAGGTTGATGGCCGTCGGTATGCATAAAAGCCAGTATTTCATCAAAAGGACCATAGTCATGACGATGGATCTTCTGCCATTTCAGATGACCGACAACACCGCCTTGAACAGGTGGGATGACACATTTCCCATCCAGATACAACCGCGCCCTGATATTTCCTACCGCGGCGCTCTGCAGAGTAGAGTCAAGACGGTTCAAGCGCAGACAATGGACAGCCATCCCTCTGTTATTTGCCATTTCATTTTCCAACACCCTGACAACATGGTCAACAGGCCAGAACAGAGCCAATTTTTCCAACTCAGCCCAGACCTGTTCGGTTATCATAGCGGCGGGACTTCCATGCCCTGCGCTGTCCACCAGGGTGATCCGGATATAACGAGAATCTCGCTGAATCATGACCCCGTCACCGGACACGCCGCCGCACGGTTTATTCAAAACACTGACATCGAGTTCCGAATCAAGTAATTTAGGGTGGCTGTTCCTGTCTGCCCATATTGTCGAGACAATGATTGTTGCATAATCACATCCCTGTATACCTGAACATAACGTCTTGCCACTCGTGCCGGAACAGATAGCTAACCGGTCGGACAAGGCGGCAACCGTTTTAAGACCGGCACCAAGGCCCTGGCTTGAAGATTTACCATATAATGCCCGATTCACATCAATGATTCCGGGCCCGTTGTCCAGGCTGGCAATGGTCAGGCAGTTCGTCCCTCCGATTTCCGTGCCGGAAAGTCTGATTAGCCCATGGCTTGTCTGATGTTGAATATGGTTATGGGCCAGTTCACTGGCAATAAGCGCAATATCTGCCTGCCGTTTTTTCGTCAAACCAAAAAAGACCGCATAGTTTTCCGCCACCCGCCTGGCAACAGTGGCATCCGCCAGATTATTAATCGCTATTTCTTTAAATAAATTTTTCAAATACAGCCCTGCCGCATATCAAACAGCCCTTTGCTTCAGTCTGACCATGGCCTGCTCAACATCCAGGGCAAACTCCATTCCTTTGAGGTCAATACCGAAATCAAGCAGGGTCATCACCACGGGGACTGCCAATCCGGCAACAACAACCATGGCCCGCATCAGGCTGAGGCTTGCAGCCAGCTGCTGTAGATTACGGGCAAGATAGGAATCCACCACTTCGACATCGTGGAGATCAAGAATAACGCCGTGGGCCTTGCTGGTTTGCACCTTGCCGGCAATTGTTTCGAAAAGAGATGAGACCGCGTCGTCATCAATTTCTTCCTGGATTGAGACAAGAAGAACATTACCAAAGGAAAAAACAGAGAATGGCTGCATAAAAATTTTACCACCCGCAATGAAGGCTGAAAGTGAGAGGCTGCTTTAAATCTTCTTATTATGGGCATGGGCATTGACAAGTTCAGCGGTTGCCTGATGCTCGAGCAATTTACTGATAGCCAGATGAAGCCCGTCCGTCATCCGGCCACGGACGGTGAGTTGGCCCATATCGACCCTGCCCTGGGCAATGATTCTGGCAATATGGGGACAGACGCCGGTCAGAATTGCTTCACTGCCCATGAGCCTGGCCGCGTTCACGGTCTGGAGGATATGATTTGCCACCTCGGCATCCACAGTGGGCACGCCGGTAATATCAATGATAACAAAAGGCGCCCTTGTCCTTTCAATGGCTTCAAGGAGGCGTTCCGTGGCAATCCTGGCCCGATGGCTGTCCAAAGTGCCGATCAGGGGCAGGGTCAAAATCCCTTCCCAGACTTCAATAACCGGCGTGGATAATTCCATGATCTCGTCCTGGAGATGACGGATATCTTCCTCACGTTTCTTGATCAGTTGTTCCTGCTGCGACTGGATCAGTTGTTCCTGCTCAATACGCTCAGTAATATCAATAAAATTCTCAACACAGCCGACGATTTTTCCCTTATAATTTTTCAAGGGACGGCTGGTAAATTCAACGGAAATTTCTTTATCTTCATGACGGAGAACCGTCATGCCATCGTTCACAACGTCGTTTGTGGTTGCAATACGACAGGTGCATGATTCGGTCTGGCACATGGGCGTATTGAAAATCTCGTAACACTTACGGTCAAAACAGTCACCCGGTGTCCGGCCCACCATTTCAGCCCCGGCGGCATTGATCATCAAAATATTACGTTCAAGATCCGTGACAAAAATTCCCGAAGTGATCGCGTTAATAATTTCCGACAAAAAGCCTTCATCCTGTTGCATTTCGCTGATATTTTCCATGGAATACTCCTTTTCGCCGCTCATTTGACTTGCAGAAATGAAATTTAATGATACCTTATTTTTTTGTAACAATTTACGTAACTGTTCAGCAAAGCGTGTGTAAAAATGTTACAACAAACTCGGTCTGTAACTGTTCAGATGTGCCCCAGATTTGTTCATTTAGAGATTGAAGCGTACTAATGCTACTCGAGAAGCTCTAAATGGGCGAAAATTGGGTGCAGCTGAATAGTTACCAATTTACAATGGATGTTTGCTGTTTGTAAAGAGCAAAGGTCAATCAGGATAACGTTTGCCCCAACTTTGGGTGATGTTTGTAATCGCTTACGTCACGGTCATTCATAAGGCGACGCAGGCATAACGGGATATGAAAAAAAAAATAACATCCTTTCTCAAAAAACATATGTGGTTTCTTCTCTTTGTTTTGCCGGTGCTGCTCGTCATGAGCCTCTATCTGCCCGACATTCTCAAGATCCGCCAGATCCAGACCGAAATTACCAAGAGAATCAGCACAACTTTTAACTGTGAGGTTGAAGTCGAATCAGTGCGTTGGCGCTGGGCTCCCCTGCCCCATCTGACATTAAGACAAACACAGCTCAACCATGAAAACTTTGCGGCCTTTATCCCTAAAATACGATTTTATCCCCACTGGAAATCTCTTTTACTTCACAAAGCTGATTTCGGCCGAATTCTGATCCAAAACCCGCATATTACAATCAAGGAAAACTGCAACAAACTGTTACTGAGCAAAGAAGAAGGGGAAAAAATAGTCTTTTCTCTGCCTTCGGCCAACTTTGTCATCAAGAACGGAACAATCGAGTCGGAATCATCACCTTTTCCACAAATCAGTTCAAAGGCGCTGAGCTTTTCCGGATTCAATGGAAAAATTGCAATCCATCCCGACAGGGTTCAATTGGACTTAAAATTTCAAACTCCTTTTGTTGACAAATTCAGTGTACAGGGAGAACTCACCCTCCAGGATCAAAGTTACCGCCTTAGCGTTAACACAAAAAAATTTCGGCTGAATCAACTTCTTGTCGTCGGCAAAAAAGACATTCTTCAGCCCCTTGAGTCGGAGGTAGACTTTACTGTTCAGGCCAAGGGAACCGGCAGCGAAAATTTTGAAATAACCCTGAATGGTCAGCTGCCCGATTTTTCCCTGCAACGCCTGAAAAGACCGGCGTTCATTGATCTGGCCGGCGGCACCCTGAGATTGAAAAAAACGGCTGAAGACCTGACCCTGGCCATGAACAATGTTCATTTCAATGAGCCGGAGCTATCGTTAAGCGGCGTGATTGGCCGCTCCTTCCCCAAGGACTCTTCCCCGCCTCTCTGGCATCTGGATCTCACAGCTGCTGAACTTGACCTGACCCGGGCCAGGGAAAAAATTCTCACCCTGTTTGGCGATAATAATATTGCCCAAACAGTCTGTAATATTGTTCGCAAGGCCCAGGTCAATCAGGCCAGATATGCGTTTGACGGTCCTGTATCGGATTTCAACTTTCTTGACAAAATGCTCATTGAGGTTGATATCGCCACATCAACAATTTACCTTCCCGAGCCCGACCTGTTGCTGACAAAGGCATCGGGCCCCATTGAAATTAAAGACGGCAAACTCACTGGTTCAGGGCTTACGGCCTGGCTGGGCAACAGCCGGGGCAGCAATGGTTCCGTGCTGGTGGGAATTTCAAGCAGTATTCATGAATTCACCCTGGATCTTGATATTGACGCGGACATCAAAGAACTGCCGGACGCCCTCCATCATCTGATTGACAAAGCGCAGTTTCGCTCTGAAATTAAAAAATTTAAAGGCAGTGGCAGGGCCGATGGTCATCTGACAATCGGCGACCGGCTGGATGACTTCAGCGTTGAGGTTACTGTCACGGATATGAGCAGGGCCAAGGTGGAATATGAGCGGCTTCCCTGGATCATTGAACCCTCCAGCGGCCGGCTTGATATCACCGATCACATGGCCGCATGGACCGGTTTTGCTGCCAAAATCGGACCACACCAGATCAAACAGACAAAAGGCTCGGCGAGCTGGCAGGATGAGCCGCAACTGGACATCAATCATCTTGACGCCATTCTTGAGCCATCTTCATTTTTTTCCATGTTGACCAGCTATCCGATGATTGAAGCCGCAATAACCCAAGGTGTGACAGCAATCGATGCGGCGAAAAACAAAACAGCTCTACTGGAACTCACATCCGGAAACCTGCATGGCCCGTTTCTGCAACCGAAAAACTGGCAATATCGATTTGACGCCTTGGTCAAAGATACTGTTTTCAGCAGTCCTCTGCTGCCTGAAACTGTTACAATTCACGAAAGCTCGGTTCGTATTGACGAGCATCATATCGCCATCAGCAAATGTTTCTCACATTTTCTTCATCAACCTCTTGAGCTGACAGCCTCTCTTTCGCACACCTTCTGGCTGGACTGGTCCGGTCAATTCACCTTTAACGGCATGGCCGGCCAAGACCATCTTGACTGGCTGGCAGAAAAAGAATGGCTTTCTCCCACCTTTTTCCCCTGTGTCCCTTGTCGCCTTGATAATTTAACCGTGGCCTGGCAGGAAGAGACAATCACTCTTGACGGGACCATTATTGGCGGTGAAGCTGAAGACAAGACGATACGGGCGGATCTTCATCTTCATTTTGCCGAAGACGACAGCTGGAATCTCAGTTGTTATGTCAATTCGAAAGAGCAACAGGGGGGATTTAAAATAATGAATGATCCCGACAGAGGACTGTTTACTCTTTCCGGATTCGGTGAAATCAAGACGGACTCGATCAACATACTTTTCAAAAATTTCATGCTTGAATCCGGCATGATCAGCGGTGCCTACGAGGTAAAGGTAAATCATTTCAACACCTTTTTCCTCAAGGGCACCATCAGGATCAATGATTTATACGCACGTCTGCGTGATGGGACTCAACCTCTCATAGTCAAAAATCTTTTTCTGTATGGAACCGGCAATGAAATTCACC
>JAGHCC010000158.1 GCA_021160685.1 Desulfobulbaceae bacterium
CATCCTCCCTCTATCCATGGTATCCGGTCAGGCTTCTCTGTCGTTTTAAGTACGACACCTGTGGTGAATTGCGGCAAAAAAATGTCCCCTGTTGGTTGTTCACAGTCCCGAAGACGAGATTATCCCTTATGATTATGGCCGTCGTCTTTTTGAAAAAGCCGGAGAACCCAAAAAGTTTCTGAAAATAAGCGGTGATCACAATGCCGGTTTTTTTCAATCCGGCTCGATCTATTTGGATGGATTGACGGAATTTCTGGACTCGCTGGTGAACGGATGAACAGTTGCAGGGCCATTGATCTTCTTGTCGTCAAAGATGTCACCTTTCAATTCTTGTCCGTTCCGATGAAACTGAAAACATCCTCCATGATTTTTTTTGGCACCTGGCAATGATATTTTTTTTTCAGTCTTCTGATTGCATCGTCAGGAGTTACAGGAGGAGTATCCATTTGTGCAATAAAACCACTGATATCTTCAATGACTGCCCAGGGGTAAATCAGCCAGCGCCATTTGATTACTTTTTCAGCATAAAAATCAGGCTGACAAGAAGCTGTTTTTTTGTGATTCAGAACAGCTGTCTTGATCTCAGCCGGCTCCAGGCTTTTGAGATACGGAATGGCAACATCAAAGGTGTCTCCGGTGTCGCTGACGTCGTCCACCACCAACACTTTTTTGTCAAGGATATCGCAGCACAGAGGGATGTCCAGACGGGCCTGTTTTTGTTTTTTTGCGCCAGCTACATAATGAACGATCCTGATGCTTGTCAGGTTGTAGATGCCCATGAAATCACAGAGGATCCGGGCGGGGATATAGCCGCCGCGGGCAATAGCGACGATGATGTCAGGTTTGTATCCGTTTTTATCGATTTTTTGATAGAGATGACGTGCTAGTCGGTAAATTTGGTTCCAGGATATCAATTCACAATGAAATTCATCGGTCATGGATCTGTTCCTTGTAAGTGTCTGTTATGTGAATAATTGTGAAATGCAGAGAAGACCTTATTGTGTTACGAGATGGGTAATATTAACTGATTGCAGCTGTTAAATCAGATTAAAATGATCTCCTTTACAGATTAACGAATATTCAGGGGCTAGAGTCCATACCTTGTCTGATATGGCATTGGTGAACACTCACGGATAAAAAGTTGAAAAATGGAACTCAAAAATGTCTGAAAAAATGGTTCAGAGAGGAAATGACTTGACAATAAGGCCTAATTTTTTATAATTCTTTGTTTTATTGTCGCCAAATCCATGAATTAGACGTGATATTTTGATCATCCAATTTGATGATATACCCCCTGAAGGGTTGCGACTCTTCATTGATGACCTTTCCTGGTTTCCTGAGGAATTTGATAAAAAAGGATCCGTTGAGGTCGACATCGAGCTGGAGCGTCAGGAAAACAATCTTGTTTTTCTTTGGGGAGATATTCGAGCGACACTGATTCTTCAATGTGATCGGTGTCTTGAGAAATTTGAATTCCCTTTGGCCGGCAGGTTTAAGGTCGATTTTGAGCTGGTGGAAAACTGTGAAACGGCCACCACGGCAGACGAGCATTTCTGCTCCGACAGTGAAATGGACACCAGCCTGATTGACCGGCCTGAAGTCGATATTTTTGCAGTGCTGGCGCAGCAGGTCAGGCTTTCTGTTCCTATGAAAAGGCTTTGTTCGGATAATTGCAGGGGTATCTGCCCGCAATGTGGTGCAAACCTGAATTTAGGAGATGACACATGCCGCTGTCAAACCGTTTCTGAATCACCTTTTAAGGCATTGTCAATCTTGAAAGAATAAACAATACCTGAATTTGTCATTGTGCTTTTTTAGGGTGAAATAATGTAACAGATCACCAGGGGCCAAGATCCTTGGGGAAATTCTTAATAACAAAAAACGATTATCCATAAATATTTGGAGGAAAAATAATGGCCTTACCTAAAAGACGACATTCTCATTCACGAACCAGGAAACGTCGTTCCCATGATGCCTTGCGTGCACCAAGCGTTGCTACCTGTGGAGAATGCGGTGAACCTAAATTGCCCCACCGCCTTTGTTCCAACTGTGGTTCCTATAAGGGCCGGTCTGTAATCAGGCTGGACGAGGACGATCTGGATTAAACAGATGGCGGTTCATGTTGCTCTGGATGCCATGGGAAGCGATCGTGGCCTTGGTGAAATGGTTTCCGGGGCTATTCTTGCCCTCCAGGAATCGGATTCCATTGAGATCACCATTCTTGGGGATAAGGATCAGATTCTGGCTGCTCTGTCACGTCATCCCAAGTTTGAAAATATTCATATCATTCCCACCACCCAGGTTATCGCAATGGAGGATTCCCCCTTTGAGGCGATTCGCCGGAAAAAGGATTCGTCCATTGTTGTTGCCTTTGAGAAATTAAAGCAGGGCAAGTTTGATGCGGTGGTCAGTCCCGGTAATTCCGGTGCGGTTCTGGCGGCGGGTTTAAAATATCTTGGTCGTTTGAAGGGAATTTCCCGCCCGGGAATTGCCGGTCTCTATCCTACTATGAAAGGTCCGGTCGTGATGATGGATGTGGGGGCGAATGTGGATTGTCGTCCGCAGCATCTTTATCATTTTGGCATCATGGCTTCAGCCTTTTTCTCAGTTATGTTTGACAAGGCACTTCCACGAGTGGGACTCCTCAGTATTGGCGAGGAAGGAGGGAAGGGAAACTCCCTGGTCAGAAAAACCCACCACCTCCTGAAAGACAGTTCGCTCCATTTCATCGGTAATGTTGAGGGCCGAGATACGTTTCAGGGTGATGTTGACGTAATTGTCTGTGATGGATTTGTCGGCAATGTCTGCCTGAAGCTGAGTGAAGGTCTGGCAGAGGCTATTTTTTCCATGCTGAAGGATGAAATATCAAAAACGTTTAAGGCCAAAATGGGCTATCTTCTGGCCCGTGATGCCTTTGCTCAGTTCAGAAAAAGGGTCGATTACGCCGAATACGGCGGTGCGCCCCTGCTGGGGTTGAATGGCACGGGCATCATCTGCCATGGTCGCTCCAATGCCCTGGCCATCAAAAACGGACTTTTAGTGGCTGCAGAGTTGATTAGAAAAAACGTCAATGACCATATTCGTCATTTGCTTGAAGTTTCGCAGCAAACTGGTGATGGATCCGAAGAGGTGCGTCCTCTTTCTCAGCCTGGAGAGATAGCATGACAAGCAGGGCAACGATCATCGGAACCGGTTCCTGTCTGCCCAGGCGGATTCTTTCAAATCAAGAACTGGAAACAATTGTTGAGACCACCGACGAATGGATCACCACCAGGACGGGTATAAAAAACCGTCGTATTAGTCGAAGTGGTGAGGAAACGTCGAAACTTGCTGCTGGCGCGGCCCGGCAGGCGCTGGAGATGGCGGGACTCGTAGCGACTGATCTGGACCAGATTATTGTCGCAACTGTGACCTCTGAAATGACAATGCCATCCTGTGCCTGTCTGGTTCAGAAGGAGTTGGGTGCGACCCGGGCATTTGCTTATGATGTGAATGCTGCCTGTTCAGGTTTTGTTTATGGCCTTGATCTAGCTGAAAAATATATCCGTGCCGAACCGGATTTGAAAATTTTGGTAATTGGCGCTGAAACGATGTCCACTAGACTAAACTGGCAGGACCGGAACACCTGCGTGTTGTTTGGTGATGGCGCCGGCGCCTGTATTATGACAGGCAACAACAGCGGTCGTGGTATGCTGGCCAGTCAGCTCTATTCCGACGGCCGGCTCTTTGATTTATTAAAGATAAACTGTGCCGTCAGCATGAATCCGGATCTGAGCCTTGCAGATCATGACGGATCTTATATCAAAATGGCGGGGCGGGATGTGTTTAAATACGCCGTCCGTTCCATGGAAAAAGCGGCGTCAATGGTCCTTGATAAAACGAATCTTACGATCTCGGATATCAAGTTGATCATTCCCCATCAGGCCAATATTCGTATTTTAAAAAGTTTGGCCGATCACCTCGGCACGCCCCTTGAAAAAGTCTATATTAATCTCGATAAATATGGTAATACATCCGCTGCCAGTGTACCAATCGCCTTAGATGAGGCAAACAGGGAAGGGTGTCTCCAGGAGAATGATCTGTTATTGCTTTGCTGTTTTGGCGGGGGATTTACCTGGGGTGCCATGATATTCAGGTGGTGATTTGTTTGTAAGCGATCACAGGCACCGAAGGTAAGTGAACGAAGTGAGACTTCGACCTCCGGCATCTGTGAACGCTTAGAGAATAAGAAGTTACTCGAAAGCTTGGTGTTTTTACCCCGTGATTGGTTCCATTTGTTTGTGGTTTTCAATCAGGCGCATAAAACAGTTATCAATGCATAGATTATATAAAGGAAGAGGATTGTGGATTATTTCTTAACCGAAGAACAACAGATGATCAAAGATCTCGCGGCCCAGATTGCCGATGAGCTGATCATCCCGCACCGGGCTGAGCTTGACGAGACTGAAGAGTATCCCACAGAGATCCTTGACGCCGTTGCCCAGGCGGATCTTTTTGGTATTTATATCCCCGAGGAATATGGTGGATTTGGCGCTGGATGTTTTGAAATAGTGCTCGCTCTGGAACAGTTCGGGCGCGGTTGTACCGGCATTGCCACGGCTTTTGCCGCCAGCGCCCTGGGTGTGTATCCGATTTTGATTTCCGGCAGTCCCGAGTTAAAAAATAAATATCTGCCGGATGTTGCCACTGGCAAGAAACGGGCGGCCTTTGCCCTGACCGAGGCCAATGCCGGCAGTGACGCTTCCGGCATTCAGACGACAGCAGTGCTGGATGGCGATGAATGGGTGTTGAATGGCACAAAACAGTGGATCACCAATGCGGGTGAGGCTCAGATTTATTCAGTAATTGCCATGACTAATAAGAAAAAAGGTCCGCGGGGAGCCACCATGTTTGTTGTCGAGGATACGGATCCCGGCTTTTCGTATGGTCCCAAGGAAAAGAAACTCGGTATTCGTGCTTCTTCTACCAGAGAGCTCATTTTCAAGGATTGCCGTATTCCTAAAGATCGTATCATCGGCCGTCAGGGCGCCGGTTTCATTACAGTCATGAAAACATTGGACCAGTCCAGGCCGGGCATTGCTATCCTGGGAGTCGGTCTGGGCCAGGCTGCCCTTGATGAATCCGTCACCTATGCTAAACAGCGTGTCCAGTTCGGCAAGCCTATTATTTCCTTTCAGGCAATACAACATATGCTGGCGGATATGGCGATTCAGGTTGAGGCGGCACGCGCCCTGGTTTATGGCGCCGCCAAACATATTGACGCCCATCCGAAAGATATGTCAAAAGTGTCGTCCATGTGTAAGGTCTTTGCTACCGACATGGCAATGAAAGTCACCGTTGATGCGGTTCAGGTTCTGGCCGGGTATGGCTACATGCGTGAGTATCCTGTTGAGAAAATGATGCGTGACGCCAAAATTTTGCAGATATACGAAGGAACAAACCAGATTCAGCGTAATGTTATTGGCCAGGCATTAAACAAGGAATATTCGTAATTCAGAAGTCAGAAGACAGAAGACAGAAGTCAGAATAATGGAAATAAATTTTAAATGAATATTTTTGTCTGTATCAAGCAGGTTCCGGATGCCAAGGATGTCCGTCTTGATCCTGAAACAAATACCTTGGCAAGGGAAGGGGTTCAGTCAATCATTAATCCATATGATCGGCATGCCCTGGAAGAGGCTGTTCGTTTAAAGGAAAAATATTCCGGCACGGTGACGGTGATCAGTATGGGGCCTCCTCAGGCTGAGGTCATCTTGCGGGAAGCGGTTTCCTGTGGAGCGGATCAGGGTATTCTTATTTCCGATCGGGCCTTTGCCGGCGCCGATACTCTGGCAACAACATATACCATTGCCATGGCGATAAAAAAGAGCGGGACACCCGATCTGGTGCTGTGCGGAAAACAGGCCATTGATGGCGATACCGCCCAGGTAGGACCAGGACTGGCAGAACGGCTGAATATGCCTTATGTGACCTGTGTCAGGAAAATTAATGATTTTGACAACGATACCCTTCTGCTTGAAAGAATGATGGATGACGGTTATGACGAACTTGAAGTACAGTTACCCGCATTGCTTACCGTGATCAAGGAGATCAATACCCCACGCTTACCATCATTAAAAGGGAAGATGAAGGCCAAGAAAATTGAGATCACCACCTTGTCGGCTGAAGATATTTGTGCCGATTCTACCCAGCTTGGCCTCACTGGTTCGCCGACTTGGGTCGTTAATGTTTTTTCCCCTGAATTTACGGGTGAACGATCAATGATCACAGGCAGCGTCGACGAACAGGTTGCCCAGTTGACTGAAAAACTGACGGAACTTATTTAAAAAATCTCATGTTATTGATAGATACTGAAGCCTGTATTGGCTGCGGAGTTTGCGAGGAGAATTGCGACTTTGATGCTATTCATGTTGTTGATGGTGTAGCCGAGGTTAATGATAATTGTACTCTCTGCGGCTCCTGTGTTGATGAATGTGAAGCCGAGGCTCTGCACATTGAGAGAGAAGAGCAGGCGGGCCAGTCTGATCTTTCCCAGTGGTTCGGTATCTGGACCTTCGCTGAATTCCGGAACGGTCGTATGGCTCCCGTTACCTTTGAATTGCTCGGCGTGGGGCGTAAATTGGCGGATCAGCGTCAGGTGAAATTGGCGACGGTTTTACTCGGCCATCAACTTGAAGGACAAGCTGAAAAATTAATATCTTATGGCGCGGATGTTGTCTATGTGGCGGATGATCCTGCTCTGGAGCATTTTACTGATGACGCCTATGGCAATGTACTGATTGACCTGATTCGTGAACATCAGCCCGAAGTTGTGCTGGCCGGGGCTACGGCTATCGGTCGATCTTTTATTCCTCGGGTTGCAACGATCATGAAAACCGGCCTTACGGCTGACTGCACCGGGCTGGAAATCAATGCTGAGGACGGGTCTCTTTTGCAGACCAGGCCTGCCTTTGGCGGCAATATCATGGCAACTATTGTTTGCTCTAAATTCCGGCCGCAGATGTCCACTGTCCGTCCCTTGGTCATGAAGGCCCTGGATCCTGATGAGTCCAGAAAAGGAGAGGTGATTACGGTAAAACCCTCCCCGGAAAGAATGGCCTCTCGTGTCAGGGTTATACGTAATGTCGTTGAGGAAGAGGATCAGGTTCATTTGACCGAAGCCGACATTGTTGTTGCCGGCGGTCGAGGCCTTGAGAATAAAAAGGGTTTTGTCATGCTTGAGGAACTGGCCGGTTTGCTGGGTGGCGCTGTGGCTGGGTCAAGGGCGGCCGTGGACAGCGGCTGGGTTTCTTATCCTCACCAGGTTGGCCAGACGGGCAAGACCGTTTGTCCAAAGGTTTATATTTGCTGCGGTATTTCCGGAGCTATACAGCATCTGGTGGGGATGCAGTCTTCAGAGCTGATTATCGCCATTAATAAGGATCCTGATGCTCCGATATTTGATATTGCCACTTATGGCGTTGTTGGCGATCTTTTTGAAATTCTGCCCCGACTGATTGATAAACTGAAAGAAGAATCTGGTAACTATTCAGGTGGGGCCACCAAATTGGCCTAACCACCTTTCCGTAACTATTCAGGAGTGCTCCATATCGGAGTCTACGCTTACCTGGTTCATTCGGAGTCTTCGCTTACCTGGGACTTCGAAGCATACTTATGTTATTCAAGAAGGCCAGGTAAGCGAGTATGCGAGACTCCGAAATGGAACAAGATGGGGTGCTCCTGAATAGTTACAAATCTGGTAAATAGAATGAGTCTCAATGAAAGAGTTGCGTTGGTGACCGGCGGTAGCCGGGGGATTGGCCGGGCGATTTGCCTGCGGTTGGCTGAATTGGGCGCAACAGTGGTGGTCAACTATGTCAGTCGGCCCGATGCCGCTGATGAAACTGTCGCCATCATCGAAAAAGCGGGCGGCAAAGCTTTAACCTGCAGGTTTAATGTGGCTGACGGTAAAGAGGTTCAGGCCGGTGTAAAGGAAATCTTGGCAAATTTTGGTCAGATTGACATTCTGGTCAATAATGCCGGAATTACCCGGGACGGTTTGATTGCCATGATGAAGGAAGAGTCTTGGGACCAGGTTTTAGATACCAATCTCAAGGGTGCCTATCATTGTATTAAGGCTGTGAGCCGGTCCATGATGAAAAAACGCTGGGGCAGAATCATTACCATTACTTCTGTAATTGGTTTTGCCGGGAATGCCGGTCAGGCCAATTATGCGGCGGCCAAGGCAGGACTTGCGGGACTGACCCGCTCGGTCGCCAGGGAGCTTGCCTCCAGAGGCATCACGGCTAATGGAGTTGCGCCGGGATATATTGACACTGATATGACCCGTGGCCTGCCTGAAGCGGTGACCGAGAAAATTTTATCTGAAATTCCCATGAACTCTCTGGGAACCCCTGAAGATGTTGCCGGGGCAGTTGCTTATTTGGCCTCGGATGAGGCTCGTTATGTGACTGGCCAGTTTATCCATGTCAACGGTGGCATGTTCATGGGATGAGTTCGGAAGACACGAGTCGGTAGACATGAGATATGATACCGATTATCATTTGCCTAACCCACTAAAGAGGAATAAAACATCAGATTTTTCAGGACTCTTTTCAGTACTCGCTTGACGGGTGTAAGTCCCTTAACAGTAGAGGCAGATAGCGAACAGAGAGAGACCTTCGAGTTGTTTATTGCAAAGAAGTTGTTTGAATTTCTTGCCACAAATAACACGAAAATAATTCCTAAGGGACTAAATGAGCGTTTAAAATTTTAATAAATGTTTTGTTTGTATTTTTAAGGAATTAAATCTATTTGAGTTTTTAGATAGCGAAGACTTCGAAATTTAAAACTTTCATAATCAGCTAAGGAGAAAAATTATGGCAGTGGAAGACAAACTTATTGATATTATTGCGGAGCAACTCAGTGTGGACAAAGGCAAGGTTGTTGCTTCCGCTTCTTTTGTTGACGATCTTGGCGCCGATTCTCTAGATCTTGTTGAGTTAATTATGGCCATGGAAGAGTCTTTTGATATTGAAATTCCTGACGAGGATGCCGAAAAAATTATGACCGTTCAGGATGCCATTGCATATGTAGGTAAAGTCAAAGGATAACAAGCCACGCTGGAAGTTTTTTGGCTGTACGTAGCGTCAATAAATTTATGGTCGAGGAGATCAATCTGCATAATCTCTCAGCGAGGCACAGAGAAAAAAACTCTATGAACTTTGTGCCTTTACAAGAGACTTTCATAAAAAAATATC
>JAGHCC010000265.1 GCA_021160685.1 Desulfobulbaceae bacterium
AGGGCGATCCCGGTATGTATTTTTGCAGGTAATAATCGTGTTCCAGCGCCACTTTCTTGGGCAGGATTATATTGATGCTTTTCCCGATGACATCCGCTGCTTGATAGTCAAAAATCGTTTCTGCCGATTTATTGAATGTTTCGATGATGCCTTTTTGATCTATAACAACAATGCCATCCGGACTGGATTCGATAATGGCAGCGATGCGCTTTTCACTTGCCAGAGAACTTTCCTGTGACGTAATCAACTCGTCTCTGATCTTCTGTAGTTCATCATTCTGTTCTTCCAGAGCGCGTGTTTGACTGGCCTGGGCACCGAGTGCTGTATCCAGTTCAGCGGTCCGTTCCCTGACACGTCCTTCCAGTTCATCTTTCTTCTGTTCTATTTCAGCAAAGGTTTTCCGAAGTGATACACGCATCTGTTCAAAATTGTCTGCCAGATCACCTATCTCGTCACCACTCGTCCTTTTGACAGGCTCGTCCAGTTTTCCAGACGCCAGCGCCCTTGCTGATTTCTCGAGGGACCTTAGTGGTCGGGTCAAAGATAAGGAAAGGAAATAGGCAAGGTAGATCGTGATCGCGATCAGGACTGATGCCAGCATGATCATCCTGTCTCGCATGGCGTTGAACTGGCCAAAGGCCTCCGCCTCATCAACCTCGCTCATAATGGCCCAGTTAAGTCCATCAAGCCTCAGCGGCTTGAAGGATGACAGCACGTTCACCCCACGGTAGTCCGGAAACATGAGCATACCGGTTTCACCGGCCAGTGCTGCGCGGGTACCAAGGGTATCGACCTCTTGCAGGCCGACGGAATTATTGAGACTCATGATCCTGGCGAGTGTTTCAGTCGGGGTGCCGGCAGTCCTGAGCATGTCGTGATAGTTTTCCCGATCCTCAATAAGAAAACGTGACTGGTTTCTTAACCGCCTGTCATCGCCGACAAGATAGGTTTCCCCGGAATCACCCAGACCAATATCCTTCCAGGCCTGATGGGATGTCATGATGTCGTTTATACGGTCTACCGGCATCTGGAAGGCAAGCACGCCGATCATTTTGTCATTATCGTAAACAGGTGTAGTGATGAACGCTGCTGGCGCATTATATGAGGGAATATACGGTTCGAAATCGACCAGTCCCACAAAATCAGGATCGCTTGCCTGACGTGCCACATTGAATGCCTGCGCCAGATTTGTATCTTTATAGGGCCCTGTTAACAGTGAGGTCGCAAAGTCCACCTCCTTGAACACCGAGTAGACAATCCGGCCATCTTCAGCATCGATGAGAAAAATGTCGTAGTAGCCAAACCTCTTGAGATAGTCTTTGAAAAATGGATGGATTTTCTCGTGCTCTCTGCTGTAGCCGCTGCCATCAGCGCCCGTTAGCAGTTTATTTTTACTGCCCGCCTCAAATTGATTCTCCACGATATACGTGATTTGAAGATGGTTGCTGATCTCATCTGCTGGAACAAGCCGGTGCAATGCCTCCGATGTGAGTTGTTCTCCTGAATTTTGTATATACAGATCTTCAAAAACCACATCGTAGTAATTGACCAGATCAGCATGATGGGCCGGGGCCTGGTCATATTCAGGTTCCAGCTGGTTTATAGCTGACCTGAATCCCCGCATCGCCATAATGGTGTCCTGGCTTCTGGAGAGCGACAGGATCTGGCTGCTAATCTGCCTGAAATAATCCTCTATCTGCTGAGCCTTCACCTCACGTACAGCAGTCAGCTTGTTAAAGGCCTCTTGCTTAAGTACATCACGCGTACTGTAGTAGGACACTGCTACGCTGATCACGATCACGGTGATCGTGATGGCAACAGTAACGAACAGGATTTTTGTCCTGATTTTCAGATTTTCGAGCATGTTTTCCTCATCAATCGGTTACTCGGCATCCCTTGTGGATGCCACGACTTCTGCATCAGGCCATATAATATCGTGCTCTTCCTGTTCACCATGTTCCGCCAGGTTCAGGCCGATATCCTCGTGCTCGGCTGAAACCCTCAAGGGATACACACGATTGACTGCCTTCATCAAAAAATAGCCAACACCAAAAACCCAAAGACCACAGACGACAACCCCCAGCAACTGGACACCTATTTGTTCCAGACGCGTCAATCCGGTTCCAAGGATATTCAGATCCCCATACAGCCCGACAGCAAGCGTGCCCCATATACCGGCTCCCAGATGCACGGGTATCGCCCCAACGGCATCATCAATTCGGTAATGCTCGAGCAACTCCTCGACCCCGATGACAATCATGCCGCCAACAAGTCCAATCAATGCCGCCACGGGCGTGGTCACGGCGAACGCGTTTGCAGTGACGGCGACCAGCCCACCAAGGCAACCGTTCATAAACTGGGTGACATTGAGTCTATTCTGAATGGCATAACCAAGCAGGCCAGCTGATATGGCCCCGACTGACCCGGCAATGACTGTATTGACCAATACGTTGGCAACCTGATCATTAAGCGCCAGGGTGCTGCCCCCATTGAAACCCAGCCAGCCAATGAACAGTAAGACCGTTCCCAGCGTTGCCAGGGGCAAATTGGATGGGTGGATCTTTTGGGGCGTACCATCTGCTGCAAAACGACCACGCCGGGGACCGATAATCAACAGCACTGCCAGCGACATCCAGCCACCAACACTGTGCACGACAGTCGAACCGGCAAAATCGACAAAGCCCATGCTGTTCAGCCAGCCATTCGTGGCGCCATCATTCAACCCCGCCCAGGCCCAGTGACCGAAACTTGGGTAGATCAAAGCCGAGACAGCGACAGTTACTATCAAATAGGAACTGAACCTCATCCGTTCCGCAATCGCGCCCGACATAATGGTCACGGCCGCCCCACAGAACATCACCTGGAACAGGAAAAAAACACTGAAGAATGGACTCTGGAGTGAGAAATCCAGAACATATTCCGATGTTCCGAACCAGCCATTCCGGCTTGCACCAAACATCAACCCAAATCCAACCACCCAGAAAACAACTGTAGTCAGACAAAAATCAGCGAGGTTCTTAATTGCAACATTGATGCTGTTCTTGCGCCGGGTAAGCCCACTCTCCAGGCAGAGGAAACCGGCTTGCATGAGGAATACCAATCCACTGCAAAGGATAATCCAGAGAACGTCCAGACCTTGTTGGGGGTCATTCATATGCTGATAGGTTAGTGGCTACTTCTACGACTGCATTGAGATCACGGGGCATTTTACAGGAGGTAACAGGGAATTGTATGATTTAAATGAATCATGTCACACGAGGGAAACCCCTTACCTGGCCCTCTTATTGCGTAAATAATGTATGATAATATCAACCTGTTATGGCACACAGTGTCATACTCGAATAGCCGGTAGGGTTTTACCCCACCTTCACGGACACATCCATTAAGTCAAGGGAACGGACATGTTTAGAACTTTTTTTCTTTTCTATTATTTCTTTC
>JAGHCC010000454.1 GCA_021160685.1 Desulfobulbaceae bacterium
ATTATGTCCTATGCCGTAAAATATGCCTCCGCCTTTTACGGACCGTTCCGCGATGCAGCGGAATGTGCTCCCCAGGAAGGTGATCGGCGGGGCTATCAGATGGATCCGGCAAACGTCAGAGAGGCACTGCGTGAGGCCACCCTTGATGTTGAGGAGGGAGCTGATATTCTCATGGTCAAGCCGGCGGTTGCCTATCTTGACATCATCAGCCGTCTGCGGGAGGAGTTTGATCTGCCGATTGCCGCCTATCATGTCAGCGGCGAGTATGCCATGATCAAGGCTGCGGCTGAAAAAGGCTGGATTGACGAAGAGAGGGTCATGCAGGAAACTCTGCTCTCCATTCACCGGGCCGGTGCCGACATTATCATTACCTACTTTGCTAAGGAGATGGCCAGATTGCTGAATTCATAGGTTAAGCGGTCGCCTTCAGTAAAATCATGTCGCCGTTTTCTACGGCACGGCCGGTATTTTCAAAAATATGGCGGGCCACAACCGGGCATTTTACCGACAGAAGAAAATAAATCGGCGCCCGGACTTCCGACAGCGTCTCAAAGTTCCCCTGGCCCTTGCTGATGATAAGATCAGCCTGGTTGAATGCCTCCCTGAATTCCGTTGAACAGCGGGACAGGGGAGTGCCGGGACAGTTTGTGCCGTTTGAGATGATTTCACATTGTCGGTCCAGGCCGCAGAACTGGGCGTCTTCAAGCAGGGCGTCGTTGATGATCGGTTTTCCCCTGACTGCGAAAAGAATTTGATGGTCAAGCTGTTCGATCACCAGGCTGTCAAAGGCCACCTCTCCGCTGTTATCACCAAGATAGAGAATCTTCTTCGCTGTATTCAGATCTTCGCATAATTTTTCATAATCGTTTAAGGCAAGTTCCCTGGTCGAGCACTTGTTGATGGTGTCCAGGATGTCAAAGTCGTGATGGGCGCCATAATCGATGATATTGCCGGCAATGGAATATTTGATGGCGGTGAACAATGGTACGTCCGATTGCTTGATTATGTCGCGGATGTTCTCCTGGAGATCCAGGGCAAGTTGGTTGCTTTCTTTTTTCAGCTCGGCAAAAGGGTCCTTGCAGCCTGAAATTTCAGCAATCAGCTCATAGACCGGAGTTGCGTTTTCCGGCGGTGTGCGACTGAAATCAAGTTTCGATAACAGTCCGGCGGTCCGGGCCATAATTTCCTCCTGCACCTGTAACGATGAAGTGCTGAGGCGGGCGGTATAAAGTGCCTGCTTCAAAAAGCAGGGCATGCAGTCAAGGTAGGTCAGCATTTTGCTTCCATCCAGTGTAAGGGTTACGGTTATAATAAATATTCAAGTACAGCAAAAAAAATTAAAACACTCGGAATGTAACTTTACAGCAGTGCCCCAGATGTGCACCCTGAAGGGCATAAACTCCAGCAGGCTGGAGATGACACCGCTTCGCTGTTATAGTAGTCCTATGTGAGACAGCGTGATCGCGTACAGTTGGGGTGCTGCTGAAAAGTTACGGTTATAATAAATATTCTTTTCTGATATTGCTCAAGGCCGAAAAGATATTGGCTTTGATATGGTGGTCGCTGTTGTAAAGTTGCTGCAGCAGTGTCCGAACTGTTTCCCGTTTTGATAAATGTTCCCTGGGACAGGAATGAGTCACGGCGGAAAGGTGAAGACGCTCTCCGGTTTCCAGGATCTGGTTTTTTTCGAGCAGGGCAAGAGGACGAATGATGGAGAGATTGCCGTCAAAAAGGTCCTGACGAGGGACCATGGTGCTCATGTTGCCGCTATAAAGCATGTTGAGAAAAAATGTTTCAATGATGTCCTCTTTATGGTGACCCAGTGCCAATTTTGAGAAATTTTTATTTCTGGCCAATTCAAAAAGATGGTTGCGTCGCTTCCTGGCGCAGGCAAAACAGCTGCCTTTATCCTCTTTTTCGGGAATATCCGGAAAGGATATTGTTTCCATGAAGTAATCCAGCTTGAGATGATCAAGCTGTTTTCTGATATGGGTGGTGTTTTCCGGGCTGAAGCCCATGTCAAGATGCACAGCTGTGAGCTGGTATTGAATGGGGGCTTTTTTTTGCCAATTTTGCAAAACCGCAGCCAGGACAAGACTGTCGATTCCTCCGGAGACCGCTATCAGGATCTTGTCGCCATCGGCAAGCATACGGTAACGGTGCATGGCCTGGCCGATGAGACGATTGGTCTTTTTGTTCAGGTATGACACAGCTTATTCGATAACGGCATGAGCACTGTCAGCCAAGGCCCATTGCTGATATTATTTGAGATATGGACAGGAGCCAAATTTTTCTTTTATCCCTTCCCTGGCCAGATCTTCGGCTGTTATCCATTTAAAACCACGTTTTCTCGCCTTTTTTAATGTAAAGATGTTGTCGGTAAGAGGTACCTGAGTTTCTTCAAAGATACCGTTGCAGAGGATTTGGGAGCCGTCGTTTCTAAGGAGTTTATATTCAAAGGAAACAGAGGCCGGGGCCTCCACGGAATATTGAGTTCCATCTCGTTCCCGGAAGCGCTCCACGGTAACGACCAGCACTGCGTCAGAGTTCATTTGTGAAGAGACAAATCTGGCCTGGGAAAAGATATCTCCATGATATTGACCGAGTAATGACTCCATTTGTTCGTTTGAAATAATCTGGAAGGATGTTTCCGACTGAATACCGGTAAGGTATTGCGCCAACAGGCTGGTAAACGTATAGGCACCGGCCTCTAATTGCTGTTTTGTGGAATCTTTGAAATGATGGGTCCGCTCAACGGTCTGCACAGGAAAAACGGTTATCGTCTTGAGAGAACTCATAGCCACTTGCTCCTGCTCTGGTTCAACAGTGGCGCAGGATGTCAGTAGCAAAAGGGCGGCCAGCAGGACAAAATTTTGAAAAAATGGAAGGGTACGATTCACGCCATCACCTTTTATTCTGGTATTTATAATGAAGAAGATTTACTGACAAGTTGAAAACGGGATGCCTTTACAAAGTGCCTTTCGATGAAAGTGGACCGCTTGTCCTTGACTCAATCATGCTGGCCTGATCCAGAGATCTGCCGAGCCCCTTGAAAATTGCTTCAAGGATATGATGGGTGTTATCGCCGTAATTAACCTGAATATGCAGGGTTATGCCGCCATGCAGGGAGAAAGCACGCAGGAATTCGCGGACAAGCTGGGTATCAAAGGAGCCGACTTTTTGATCCAGTACCGGTGTTTGCAGATGCAGGTGAGGGCGGTTGGAAAAATCCAGCGCCACTTGGGCCAGTGTTTCATCCATGGGCAGGAGACATTGGCCATAACGGCGGATTCGGTTGAAATTGTCCAATGCCTCATTAAATGCCCGGCCAAGGCAAATGCCAATATCTTCAACCGTATGATGGTCGTCAATATCGGTGTCCCCGGTGGCATTGATTGTCAGGTCAAAAAAACCATGTACGGTTAAAAGAGTCAGCATATGATCCATAAAAGGGACGCCGGTCTGGATATCGGCTTGTCCTCGGCCATCAATCTCTAAAGAAAGGTTGACTTGCGTCTCTTTTGTCTGTCGGTTAATCCGGCTTGTTCTCTTTCCGGAAGAGGCCATTGTTTGCTCCTGAATGAATTTCTATTGGTAGAAAATAAGTAACTATTCAGCTGCACCTCACGGAGTCTACGCTTACCTCTTCGCTCATTTAGGCCTGCTTGAGTAGCACAAGTACGCTTCGCAGACCTAAATAAACGAATCTAAGGCACATCTGAACAGTTACGGAACTGTGGTTAGGCCAATTTGGTGCCCTAGCTGAATAGTTACGAAAATAATAAAAATAATAAATTTCATTAGATAAGTAC
>JAGHCC010000058.1 GCA_021160685.1 Desulfobulbaceae bacterium
GGGCTACTTTGAGCTGTTGGCTGAAAACTGGTAAAAAATAAGGAATTTCCTGTTCTTTTTTCAAAATTGACAGGGATTTTCTGCATTCAAATAACAGGTGGACAAGCATGAAAAAAGTACTGATTGCTTATTACAGCCGCAAACAGCATACCGAACAGATGGCAAAATATGTTGCCGAGGGAGTGAGGATCGGGGGCTGCGAGGCTGATGTTCAGCGGCTCTCTGAATTGAAGACCCCAAAAGACTTGAAAGGCTATGACGGCTACATCTTTGGTTGTCCCACCTATCACCGAGACATGACTGAAAATATGAAACGTTTTCTCTTCTTGGCAGATGAGGCGGGCCTGTCCGGCAAGGCCGGTGGTGCCTTTGGCTCATCCACCCATTCCGGCGAAGCGCCTGGTTTTATTTTTGACACCATGGATTTTGCCCTGCGGATGAATATGACCAATCTTGGGCCGTTTAAGCTGAAAGAAGACGATATCGAACAGGAAATGCGAGCCTGTCAGGATTACGGCAGGTCGGTCAGTGAAATGTTGAGCGCATGAACAAGGATGTTCATGGGAGAAAGCTACATTTATCCCCGGATAAATAGACTATTCTTAATGCCCTTTGGGCAACAATGGAGGAATTATTATGGCGGCACAACCTGAAGAAATCTATCAATGTCAGACACCTAACTGTGGTTTTATCTACAATCCGGACAAGGGTGACCGGAAGGGTAAGATTCCTAAAGGCGTTGCTTTTGCCGATCTTCCCGATGACTGGCGCTGTCCTATCTGCGGAGGAACCAAGAAGGCCTTCAAACCCCTTGCCGGTCCGGGATCAGCTGCGGAAGCAAATAAATAAACAGCATAATATCAACAATAATTTTAAGGAGATACGAATATGAAAACATACGTTTGCGGTGTTTGCGGTTACGAATATGATCCGGCAGCCGGAGATCCGGACAATGGTGTGAAAGCCGGAACTTCATTTGATGATGTGCCGGATGACTGGAGTTGCCCTGTCTGCGGCGCAGGCAAGGATGCATTTGAAGAAGCATAAGAAAATTGTACCCTCCGGCCTCATTCAGGGTCGGAGGGTGCTTCTGTTTGAACCACGAATGAACACAAATAAACACGAAAAAAATTAGTGTAAATTAGTGTCTATTCGTGGTTCTTTTCTTCCAACCGGAATTTTCTGTAAAACGAAGTCAGGAGATTAAAATGAACAAAGTTGTTTTTTTTGCCTTTCGCGGCGATCCAATGTGTTTTGTCCATGTACTGCTCAACAGTCTGGATATGGCTGAAAAAGGCATGGAGGGAAGAATCGTCATTGAAGGCGAGGCCGTAAAAATTGTTCCTGAAATGGCCAAAGCCGGACATTTCCTTAATCAGCTCTATACCAAAGTCAGGGAAAAAGGACTCATCGACGGAGTATGCCGGGCCTGTTCGAATAAACTGGGCGTGGTTGAAGCCATTGAGGCGGAACAAATTCCTCTGATTGGTGAAATGTCGGGCCATCCCGCCATGTCGGAATATGTCGAAAAAGGATATACTGTTCTTACTTTTTAATTTCCTCCCCCCACCAGACAGGCATCCTGTCCCTCTCCCCTTCATCTTCCGCAAGAATAATCCGGCAAAAACAGGCAAAAATAAATGGGTTCTTTTTTTGCTTTTTATTGACACCAAGGGAGATGTTTCTTAGGTCTTGTTAGTATGCCTTAGATCATCTGGTTGATGCTGCCGGCCAGAAAACTGTAGGAGGAAAATGCCATGGAATCAAGTCATATCAAAGGAAAAGCCTGTAACCTTGATAATATCTGCGATTGCCTGACCGTTGGCGATCTTGATCCCTGCACCATTGTCATCTTCGGAGCTTCCGGTGATCTGACCGCCAGAAAACTTATTCCCGCCCTCTACCGGATGTTTGTCAACGATAGTCTGCCCCAGCCGGTGAGCATTGTCGGCTGTGCGCGGACTGAGTTTCCCGGGGAAAGTTTTCAGGAAAGGCTGAGAGAGGCCTGCGTCAGCGCCAACACGGCGGACATGGACCTCTGGCCCGAGTTTGCTTCCCATCTTTTCTACCATCGCATCAGCTATGATTCAGAAACATCCTTCCGCGAACTGGCAGATTTTTTAAGAGATCTGGATCAAAAAAGAGGGACAAAAGGAAATCTTATTTTCGACCTGGCCCTGCCGCCGACCCTGTACCCAAAGGTTGCCGAAATGACAGGCAGGGCCGGCCTTTCCCGCCAGTTTGAAAATGGCCGTGGCTGGTCCCGGATCGTGGTGGAAAAACCCTTTGGCCGTGACCTGGCAACCGCCCTGGAGCTTGATCAAACCCTGCATGAACATTTCCAGGAAAAACAGATTTTTCGCATCGATCATTACCTGGCCAAGGAAACGGTGCAGAATATTCTGATGTTTCGTTTTGCCAATGCCATTTTTGAACCGGTCTGGAATCGAAGTCATATTGATTCTGTCGGGATTATCGCCGCCGAACAGCTCGGAGTGGAGAACCGGGCCGGTTATTATGAGCAGGCCGGCGTTATTCGCGACATGTTCCAGAATCATATGCTGCAGCTCATGTCCCTTATTGCCATGGAACCACCCTCTCATTTTGAGGCGGAACGGGTCAGGGACGAGAAGGCGAAGCTGTTTCGCGCTATCCGCCCCTTTCAACGTCATGAGCATGAGGTCATTCTCGGCCAATATGGCTCAGGCGTCATTGACGGCAAAAAGGTTGCGGCTTACCGTCAGGAACCAGGAGTCACTGCCGGATCACTCATCCCCACCTTTGCCTTGATGCGTTTGCAGGTGGAAAATTGGCGCTGGCAGGGCGTGCCGTTTTATCTTATTTCCGGAAAAAGACTGGCCCGCAAGGAAACCAGGATCGTCATCCAGTTTAAGGAGATCCCCCATTCCATGTTTAGGAATGTCATTGGCGGCGAGATCATTGCCAATCGGCTGGTGCTGGGAATATATCCGGAAGAGGCCATCAGTCTGACCTTTCAGACCAAGAATCCAGGCTCAAAGGTTTGCCTGCGTTCCATGACTATGGACTTCAAGTATCAGGATTATTACAATGGGGTTGCCCTTGAGGCCTATGAAAAGGTGCTCCTCGATTGTATCCTTGGTGATCACATGCTCTTCTGGCGTCAGGACGGGGTAGAACAGGCATGGCGGTTGTTGACGCCGGTGCTCAACGAATGTGAACGATGCCGGGGACGGGAGCAGCGTCTTTATCCCTATGCTGCCGGGAGCTGGGGGCCTGTGCCGGCAAGACCGTGGCTTGATAAAATCATTGCTTGAATGATTATATAAATTTGTTGACAAGTGTTCCCATTATGCGCATGATGGGAACAGGAGGTGCGATTATGAGCAAAGCACGATTAAATATCAGTATGGATGATGACTTGGTGGATTTCATCAAAATCTATGCGCGGGAAAATCGGACAACAGCCGCTGAAATTTTCACCCAGTTTATTTTGTCACTGAAAAGGCGCTCTCAAGGGGATCCGATGGACATTATTTTTGCCAATCCTGATTTCCTGCAAGCCTTAATGGACACCCAGGCTCGCCTGAAAAATGGCACAGCCCAGTGGCATTCATTTGACGAAGTATTTGGCGCCTGACGGATGGAAGCGAAATTTGAAAAGGCCTTCCTGAAGGCTGTTAAAAAACATGCCTCAATCAAGAAGGATATTGAAAAGAAGGTCCGTCAGATCATGGCCCATCCCATTGAACTCGGCGAACCTCTCAAGGGAAATTTTCGTGGTTACTATTCATGCCCCGTGCGGCGGAATTTTATTATCATCTACCTGTACTGCGAAGTTTGCCGTAAGAAAAGAGACAACGAATTTGTTGCCTGTAGCGACTGTGAAATAACGCCGGATGCGACCATTAAATTTGTCTTGCTGGGTCCCCATGATGCGGCCTATGGAATTAGTTAAAGACCAAACAGGTTTGGTACCCAGTTACACCTTCCCGACTTCACCGGAAAGATCATTTTCCTGATCAACACGGCGTCTCATGCCGGTTGTTTCGCTTCAACAGTAACGTAAAGGAAATATTCTATGCCCAGAGACATCCCGGTCGGCAACGGTTCCCTGCTGATCAATTTTGACGCAAATTATCAGCTGCGCGATATTTACTATCCTTATGTGGGCCAGGAGAATCATACCACCGGTCAACCCTGCCGCTTCGGGGTCTGGGTTGACCAGAAGTTTTATTGGCTCGATGACCCCGGCTGGCAAAGAAGTCTCAAGTATCTTGATGACACCCTGGTCACCGAAGTTGAGCTCTTCCATCCCGATCTGAAACTCAAACTTATTTGTCACGATACGGTTGATTTTCATGTTAATTTGTATCTGAAAAAAATCATTGTCCATAATCTTGCGGCCCGGAAACGGGAAATCAGACTCTTTTTTGGTCAGGATTTGCGGATTTCCGGTCATGCCGTGGGCGATTCGGTTTTTTATGAACCCGAGAGCCGGGTTATTTTTCATTACAAGGGCAAGAGATGGTTTCTGATCAATACCGCCCAGGGCACCACCGGCCAGTGTCAAATGGGACTCGATCAATGGGCCGTGGGCGTCAAGGAGGTTGGGGATAAAATTGGTACCTGGTTTGACGCCGAGGATGGTGAACTATCCGGCAATCCTGTGGCCCAGGGCAGTGTCGACTCAGTTGTTGCCCTTCATCTTGAAGTGCCGGCCGGATCAAACCGCGAGGGGTGGTACTGGATCTGCGTGGGAGACGATTATGAGCAGGTGACGCGGATCCAGAAAAGTATTTGCGAGAAGGGCGGGGCAGAGCCTTTTTTAGTTCGGACCCGGGACTACTGGCGTCTTTGGGCCAACAAGGAAAAAGACGATCTCAGCGCCCTGCCGAATAACATCGCCGCACTTTATCGACGCAGCCTGCTGGTCATTCGCACCCAGATAGACAACCACGGCGCAATTCTTGCGGCCAATGATTATGATATTGCCGATTTTAATCATGACACCTATTCATATATGTGGCCCCGGGACGGAGCTTTGGTAGCGTCCGCCTTGGTTGACGCCGGCTATTCGGAAATCTCCCGGCGTTTTTTCAGGTTTTGCCATCAGGCCATCACCAGGGAAGGCTACCTGCTCCACAAGTATAATCCGGATGGTTCCCTGGCCTCCTCCTGGCATGGCTGGTATCAGAACGGCGAGAAGCAGCTGCCCATTCAGGAGGATGAAACCGCCCTTGTCCTCTGGGCGTTCTGGCGTCATTTTGACAGGTCACGGGATATTGAATTCATTAAACCCCATTACCGGGGTCTGATCATTCGGGCCGCGAACTGGATGCTTGACTATCGTGATTCGGAAAGTGGTCTGCCCCTGCCGTCCTGGGATCTCTGGGAAGAGCGACGCGGTGTACATGCCTGGACCGTGGGGGCGGTTTGGGGCGGACTGGATGGTGCCGCAAGGTTTGCTGAAGCCTTTGGCCAGCTTAATCAGGCGGAGAAATACCGCCAGGCGGCCCAGCAAATCAAAGAAGCAGCAGAGGAGATTTTCTGGCGGCAAGATCTCGGCCGTTTTGTCCGCACGGTCAACCGAAACGGTAGCGGAGACTGGGAGCAGGATCTGACTCTGGATGCTTCCCTCATAGGTCTCTGGTATTTTGGCATGTTCCCGGCCGATCATGCGAAAATACGGGCCACCATGGAGGCCGTGAAGGAACGGTTATGGGTCAAAACAAAGGTGGGCGGCCTGGCCCGCTATGAGGATGACTATTACCATCAGGTTAGCGATGATGTGGCCAATGTGCCGGGTAATCCCTGGTTTGTCACCACTCTCTGGCTGGCCCAGTGGCTCATTGCCATTGCCGAAAGTCGAAAAGATCTGCGCCGGTCACTGGAAATCATGAACTGGGCCACAACCGGAACATTAGCCAGCGGCATTATGGCCGAGCAGATTCATCCCTACACCAACGAGCCATTATCCGTCAGTCCTCTGACCTGGAGTCACGCGACCCTGGTTAAAACCGTCGGTGAATATCTGCAGCGTTATGAGGAATTGAAACGTCAGGGGTAACGTATGGATTTTACATTTTTTTTGTGTTCTTAATCAAAAATCCGCTTGAAAAGGCCACGAATACCTTCACGCACCTCATCGATGATGGATTGTTTGGCCACATCCTTGGCATCTTCTACAAAACTGCTTTTTTGCAGCAGGTTTTTGATGGTTTACCTTTTCGAAATCCTTAAAAAAATATAAGTAAACGGATCAGTCTGTGTATCACAACCTCCCGCCTATTTTTTAAAGAGATTGAGTGAAAAAAACACCTTTTTCTGTTTTTGTTTAGACCCCGTCGCCGGTTGTTTTCGGAGCCGGCACCGGAGCCTCCTTCTCTACAGGAAAGGCTGCATTGACGGTGATTGTTTTTCCGGATTGGAGCTGAATATTTTGAATCTCCCGGACGGATTGATTCGTTCGATCTTTCACTTTGGCGGTATAGATGCCAGGAAGGAGCTTGTACACAAGGGGGTTCCCATCTTTTTTAGTCCAGCCCTTTCCCATGTCCTTTCCATCTTCCTGGCAGTACACATTTACAATCGTCTCGATTGGAGCATTGTCCCTGATCGCCTTAATATGCAAGACACCCCCCTCGACAAAGGAAGCGAACCTCACCACGGTCTCCCCGGCCTTAATTTCCACGTTCTCAATCCAGATAACCGGGCACTGCTTCACGCTTTTATCTTGGAACCAGATCTTGTAAACACCCGGAAGGAGCTTGTACACAAGGGGCTTTCCATCTTTTTTAGTCCATCCCCTTCCCATGTCCTTTTCGTTTTCCTGGCGGTACACATTTACAATCGTCTCGATCGGAGCATTGCTCTTGATCGCTTTAACATGTAGGACACCCCCTTCACCAAAGGCAGCAACACGCTCCACTGTTTCTCCGGCCTTGACTTCCACGTTCTCAATCCAGATGACCGGGCACTGCTTCACGCTTTTATCCTGGAACCAGATCTTGTAAACACCCGGAAGAAGCTTGTACACAAGGGGTTTTTCATCTTTTTTAGTCCAGCCCCTTCCCATGTCCTTTCCGTCTTCCTGGCGGTACACATTTACAATCGTCTCGATCGGAGCATTGTTTTTGATCGCTTTAACATGCAGGACACCTTCCGTGGCAAAATCGGCAATCCTCTCAGTCACATGGCTATCTATGATTTCCACATCCCTGATCTCCACCGTGGGTGTCTCGACAACATTCGTATCCTGGGCACGGATATCGTACATCCCGGGAGGAAGACGGAAGGTGGCTGGCTTTTCAGAGGTTGTCCAACCTTTCACGACCCGTTTTTCCTCTCCCTGAGAGAGTACCTGCACATAAGTTTTGAAAGGCTTGCCATCCTTCACAGATATAACCTTTAAACTGATGGGCGGTTTATCAGAAGCTTTTTTCACCACCTCTTGGGCCGCCAACTGGAAGTCTTTGGCATTGCCTGCTGTAAAATACTTCCCCCCACCTTCCCTGGCCATGCACTCCAGTTCCTGCTTTTCCTCCTCAGTAACGTCAAAACCAATAACGTGCATGACAAATTTAATTCCAGAGGATTTGAGTTCTTTTACCAGGCCGCAGGGATCAGAATCACAGGTCTCCTTACCATCAGACACCAGGATAATGGTGGTTTCGTCTTCAAGATGCTTGATCCCTTTGGCAGTCAGTCGAACCGAGCGGCTGATGGGCGTCTTTCCTTTAGGATTGAGTTGTTGCACCTGAGCAATCATCGCCTGTTTGTTGAGTGGTCCAAGGGCAATAAGCTCTTCTACATCATTGCAATCCCCCTTGCGTCGATGACCATACACCACCAGGCCGGCAACGGTATCATCCGGTAATCCCTGGATAAGCTCTGTGAGCACTTCTTTGGCGATAACAATTTTTGCCGTACCTTCCACCTGGCCCCACATGGAGCCCGAGGCGTCAAGGATAAACATGAGGTTGCCAGGCGTTGCACTCTCTTCGTCCTCTGAGGCAGCCATCGACTTCTCAATCGCGCTCTGCTTTTTGGCGTTTCTCTTTGTCTTATCTCCACCGGGTGCCTTTTCAATAAGTATTTTGCTATATCCTGGAGGAATTTCGAAAAGGGCTGGGTCAACCGGGTTTTTCTTGATACCTTTCAGGGCAAGCGTTGCATCGCCGTTTAAGGCGTAATTGACCTCTTTCAGGATAAAATCAAGATCAGGAGAAATCCATACCCTGGTTGCCACCCGTGTATCTCCATGCTGGCGGTATTCAAGGATCTGACAGGAATAGCCTTCGACTATTTCCATTCCAACCGGGGTGGCCTCAAGTGTTTTGCGCATGAATTCCCAGCCGGCGATTGGATCCATCATCATGGTTTTGGCAGGATCAGTCTGCTCGACATATTGATTCTCCTGGGGATTGAGCCCCCAGGAGATGCCGGTGGATCGATTGTGAATGGAGGGCAGGGAGGGGATAAACGCAAGGCCTTTGGTCTTTTCAATACGGTACATATTGTCTTTGACTTTCAGGCCGTAGACAACTTCAGATCCGGGAGATGTGATGAGCAGATCCGCCGTGAACTGGGCGGCGTGAACAGAGCAGCCGAAGAGAAGAATAAAAAGGAAAAAAAGACTTGTTTTCAGTGACCGAAAAGAGATTCCTGACTGCATCGCGTCCTCCTGTTCATGAA
>JAGHCC010000042.1 GCA_021160685.1 Desulfobulbaceae bacterium
CTGGGGAGAGGGCCGGGGTGAGGGGTTGTTACTTAGAATCCAATCGGGGATCGATGCTTTGGCTGAATCACAGCTTGGGATATACGGTTTAAGATCCAAGATCGGCGTATCGGCAAAAGCGTCTATCTTGTCAATCTCAACCACATTGCCCGTAACGCTGAGAACCCTACACAGGGTCAGGGCAATAAGATTCGGCCGGACAGGTGCACGGCATGCAAATACACCGGTTAATGGGTTTTCCCTATTCCTGCGGGGATGTACTTGCAGGACGGAACGCTTCTTCTGTGTGTCGTTGTGGCCAAACCACCAAAAAACCCAGACGTGTGAAAAACCATCGAGCCCGCGCAAAGCTGGCTCAACATCTTTATTCAACAGAAGTGTTGTGCGCTCATTCTCCTTATGAACCGAGCCAATGGGACTAAGGATGAACTGTTTTTTAGTCATCTGTTCCGATTCCTGGGCAGTCACTGAGTAGGGCAGAATGCCACCCCCTATCACAATACACATCATGAAAATTATGGTTAAGGATCTCATTAGTGCCTCCTTGTTCCTCTGTCACGTTTTTGTTTTCTTGTTTTTCATCTTACGCAGGATATCCCCGTAATGTTCTTCTGCGCAGTCCGGACACACACCGTGACTGAATATGGCCTCGGAGTGCTCGGTGATATACTGTTCCATCTGTCGCCAATATCCCTCATCATCACGAATTTTTTTGCAGAAAGCACAGATGGGCAGGAAGCCTGAGAGTCTTTTTACCTCTGCCAGGGCCTGTTTCAGCTTCAGTTTTTGTTTTCTCAGGGTGATATGGGTGTTCACTCGGGCAAGCACCTCAGCCTGTTGAAATGGTTTGGTGATATAATCAACGCCGCCTGCCTCAAAACCGGAAACTTTGTCCTCAACACTGTCAAGAGCGGTCATGAAGATAACAGGAATCCCGGCAATCTCCTTGTTTGCCTTTATCCGACGACAGGTCTCAAAGCCGTCCATGCCGGGCATCATCACGTCAAGCAGAATAATATCCGGCTGATAATTGTCGAGCACCTGTAATGCCCGGTCCCCGTTTTCCGCAATGCGAACTTCAAAATTATGTTGTTTTAAAAAGGAAAGCAGAACCTTCAGGTTGGCTGGTTGATCGTCAATGATCAAAATTACAGCATATTTTGTTTCCATTTATCAGTCCTTTTTGCACATGGCAATAAATTTTTCTATCTCAATAAGTTGAAGATCATCCGCTAGTTGCTCAATCCGGTGGGCAAACGCTCTGTATTTGCCGGACTCCATCACTGCAATCTCGGCAGACTGTTCCGAAACACCGGTGATATCGCCGGATTGAGCAAGCTTGACAAGATTATCCAGTATATCCTGCGGAGGAGGCAGTATCACTGGTTCGTTGGATGACTCAGTTGAGCCTTCAGCATATTGCAGTTCTATATGAAGCTGGTCGGCAAGGGTTTCCAGCAGCTCGGTAGCGGGATATGGCTTAATGAAATAGGCGCTGAAGCCATATTCCAGGCAACGCTGCCTGAGTTTTTTCATATCGGTGATTGAGGCGGTGATGGCAATCACCGGGACATGGGCAAAATCTTGATGCTCCTTTATCTGTTCGGTGGCAATGAATCCATCCATCTCCGGCATACGCAGATCCATGAGGATCGCATCCGGTTGGAAGCGTTCGCAGGCCGCCAGCACCTCTCTGCCGTTCTCGGCCTCCTCGGCAACAAAACCAAGGGGCTCCAGGGTATCACGCAAGACGGCCCGGTTCGCTGCATTGTCATCAACAATCAGGATTTTCTTCGAACCGCCTTTTGCTCCGGAAACGGTGTAACCTGTCACCTTACGTTTTTCCGGATTCGCGATTGCAACATCACCTGAAACAGGCACTTTGATAGCAAAAGAAAAACGGCTGCCGGGTCCTTCGCCGGCCTCAGGTTGTTCGTTGATCGGACTGACCAGCTGCAGTGTGCCACCCATGAGATGGATCAGCTTACGGCTGATGGCAAGCCCCAGGCCGTACCCTTCGGCATACTTCAGCCGTTCGCCGGTCTGCTGGAAGGGTTCAAAAATCTTCTCCTGCATTTCCTGCATGATACCTGCGCCGCTGTCCTCAATGGTGATCGTTAACAGGGCCTTATTGGATGCAGCAGCCGGTTGTGACTGGACACGCAGTGTACAGTGTCCGCTGTTGGTGAATTTGACCGCATTGGAAAGCAGGTTTAAGATCACCTGGCGCAAGCGCAGCTCATCGGTCTCAATCACCGCAGGAAGCGACGCCTGGGGTTCATAGAAAAAATCAAGCTCTTTTGCCCTTGCCCTGATCCTGATAATATCCACAATTCCCTGGAGAAACTCAGGCAAGGGGAACTCGGTTTTTATCAATTCCATTTTGCCGGCCTCAACTTTTGAGAGGTCGAGAATGTCATTGATAAGCATCAGCAGGTGCTCACCGGCCTGGTGTATGGTTTTGATGCCACTCTGCTGTTTCAGCGTCAGGGAGGCGTCCCCGGCAAAGAGCTGGGTATAGCCCAGGATAGCATTAAGCGGCGTACGTAGCTCGTGGCTCATGTTTGATAGAAAAACCGATTTGGCTTGATTGGCCGCCTCGGCCTTTTTGGCCAAATTTTTCGCGATAAAGATGGCCTCCTCAAGCCGGCTGTTTGTTGCAATCAGTTCTGTTTTAGCCTGTTCCTGTTCAGTGATATCGCGAATTATATTAATCTTGCTCACACTTCCATCTGGGTTGGCAAGGGGTCCTGCAACGACATCGAAACACCGGCCGTCAGCTGTTGTAGATTGATAGCGTACTGTCTCGCCTGCCTCGATTACTTTATTGAGACAGCAATAGGGAGACGGATTTTCCAGACCTCCGAGTGATTCATAGCATATCTTGCCGCGCTGATCACCAAACCAGTCAGTCACCGTCCTGTTCATGTCACGTACACGATAATCCGCATCCACAACACACAGGCCCAGGCCGATATCATCAATTGCAGTGATGTAGCGTTGCAGGTATTCCTGTTCCTTGCTTTCGAGCAACGCCTGGGCAGCCTCTTTATTCTCTGTTATATCGAGATGAATCCCCAGAGCCCGCAAAGGATTCCCCTCTGCGTCCCGTTCAAAGACTTTGCCCACATCAAGGACCCAGATCCATTTCCCGGACTTGTGCCGTAAGCGATGCTCGCTCTTGTAGACAGAAGTGCGTCCTTGCAGATGATCGTTGAGAATCCGCATGATTTCTTCTGCTTCATCCGGATGGACAATCTTTTCCCAGGTGGAAAGGTTGGGCTCTATCTCTTCCAGGCTATAGCCAATGATCTCTGCCCAGCGTTCATTAAAAATGACATCTCCGCTGACCACATTCCAGTCCCAAGTGCCGAGTTTTGCCCCGTCAATGACAAATTCAAGACGATTTTTGGCCTCTAGAATCTCTTTTTTCATGAGTATTGTCTGACTTATATCCACAAGATAGCCCTGATAATGGCTGATTTTCCCCTGGCTGTCCCGCACCAGTGTGGTGCAATCAAGGACCCATACTGATTTCCCGTTACGGTTGATTAGACGGTACGGTTCATGGATAAATCTGTCGTTTTCGGGTACGGAGTTATTTGCCACCTCATCAATCACCCGTTGCAGATCATCCGGGTGGATAAGTTCTGCGTACTTTACAGAACCATCATGGAAGTCTTTTGCTGAATAACCCAGAAGATCAAGGACATTTGCAGAGATTTGCTCCACCGGCCAGTTCTTACTGTTCTTCCAGGTGAAGGTCACCACAGGACCATTCATGAACATATCCCGCTCTCGCTGCAAAAGAGTCAAGGCATTATGTTGCGCGGTGATATCATGGATAATGCCCAGTGAGCGTAGCGGTTTGCCAGCCTGGTCATACTCTGTGGTGCATATTGATCGTACCCACTTTTCCGCGCCATCCTTGGTGATGATGCGATTCTGAATGTCATAGGGCTGGCGGTTTTTCACCGAGTCCGTATAGGAGGTGTTTACAAAGTCTCGGTCCTCGGGATGGACTCTTTCCAGGAAGGCCTCAGGGGTGGCTGCAAATTGCTGAGGCCGCAGGCCAAAGATACGATATATTTGATCAGACCAGCTTAAGTGATTGGTTCCGATGTCATATTCCCAATGGCCAATATTGGCAATTTTTTGTGCCTCTAAAAGCTGCTGTCTCTGCTTTTTCAATTGCTTTGTGTTGGCCTCAAGGATCTTTCTTTTACTGTATTGCAGATAGAAGGTGGATAAAATCATGATCAGCAGCAACAGACTCAAAGAAAAAATAAGCCTGAAATGATGTATTTCATTTATGAAGAAATTTGATTGGCTTCTGATCGTCAAAAAGGCAATCATCTCATGGGTTACAGGATTTAAAACAGGAATAGTGGTGAAGACCATATCTATGGAAGGGGCATAGAGTGATATTGCCCGACCACTGTGGGCATTGGCAAAGACCGCATCAGTTATATTTTGTTGCGGCTTGAGCTCTTTCATTTTTTTACGAGAAACTTCTTTGAGTGCTGCTAAGACGTTTTTGTCATAAAAATAGCCTTTATGGTGAGATTTTCTATAGGCTTTATGCTGTTCGTCTGGAAATACTTTTTTCTTTATCGTCTCTTCCTTGATAAAAAAATTACTCAGCACAAGGTATTGTTGCATCATGGAAGAGGTAAGGGCTTCCGGGCCAAAGGAGATTTCCAGGCTGCCAAGATGGGTCTGGTCAGCTGCGGTAATGGGAAAAACAAATCGATAGCCGCTGTAGATTCTTCCCTCTTCAAAACCATCAATGGGCGAATGTTCTGTATTTACATAGTTCACTGTTTCCCGTACATTTGTTAAGTTATCGCCAAATTTTTCAGGTCGATGCAAGCGCAGGAACGATTCATTATCCCGGAGATGAAAGTGGAGCTGTCTCACTTTCGCTGCCTTTTGCAGTTCTTCATAGCGTGGCCTGATTTTGGCCAGCAGCTCTTTTCGCAGCCTGTTCTTCTGCTCTTCATCGGCAGAGAGCAGCTTTTGGTATACATCCTGGATATCAAATCTTTTTATTAAACCTGAATAGATATTTGTACTTAACTGCTTGTATTGGTCATAGATAGTATTGTAGGCGAATTGGTATCTTTCTGTGATGAGTTGCAGGTGTTGCTGCTGGTTATGATTTTTTCTACTGTCTAATAGAAAAAACAAGGCAGCTGCCAGAACGACGAAGACGAAGACAAGGATGAGTATGATTTGTAGTTTTGTGTTCCTTTCTTTTTTTTTCATGACGGTTCTGTGGGTAGTTTTTTTGTGCGCGGTGTTTATGCCAATTTGGTGGCCCCACCTGAATAAGTTACCTATTTCCCTTTGTTCTTCCTTGATAAACGTTTATTCGCGGATACAGTGCCACTGTCACGTCTCTGTTTTCCCCGGACTCTCGGATTCCTTTTCGATTTTTCCGCGCCTCGTGACTTACTGCCCCTGCGCGGTTTGTTACTACCGCTTTTTTGTTTGCCACCCTGTTTTTGCTCCTGCGTTAGCTTTGGTTTTTTCTGTTTTTTTGGTTTCTTCGGGCGCGCCTTCAGCAGACGGGTCAGCGGGACTTGATGAGTCGGGACAAAACCTGTTTCAACCTCGCGCACCAGAAGCTGACGGATCAGGGTCTCGATCCCGGAGAGCAGCTTGACCTCATCGGCGCTGACCAGAGAGATTCCTTCCCCCTCGGAACCGGCACGACCGGTACGGCCGATGCGGTGGACGTAGTCCTCAGGGACTTTAGGCAGATCAAAGTTGATCACGTGGGGCAGTTCAATGATGTCAATACCGCGCGCGGCAATGTCGGTGGCGACCAGGACACGGATCTTGTTTGTTTTGAAGTCGGCAAGGGTGCGGGTACGCTTTGCCTGACTCTTGTCACCGTGGATTGCCGCAGCGGAGATGCCGTCCCCCGCAAGTTTCCGAACCAGGCGGTCGGCGCCGTTCTTGGTGCGGGTAAAAACCAGCACCTGCTCCCAGCCTTTGTTGCGCACCAAGTGACTGAGCAGGGCCGATTTCCTGTTTTTGTCGACCTCGTAAATCCACTGCTTAACGCTCTTTGCCGCGGAGTTTCGTGGGTTGACCTCTATCTGTACCGGATTTTTGAGGAGATTGTCGGTGAGTTTGCGGATGTCGCTGGAAAAGGTGGCCGAGAAGAGGAGGTTCTGTCGTTTTTTCGGCAGCAAAGCCAGTATTTTGCGGATATCGTCAATGAAACCCAGGTCAAGCATTCGATCTGCCTCATCAAGGACCAGAGTATCTACTTGCGAGAACTTCACTGCGTTCTTGCTGAAAAGGTCGAGTAAGCGTCCCGGTGTCGCCACCAGCACATCGAGCCCGCCACGCAGTTTCATCATCTGCGGATTGATCTTCACCCCACCATAGACAACGCTCGACTTAAGCGAAAGGTGTTTGCCGTAGCTGGCAACGCTATCGGCAATCTGCACCGCCAGTTCACGAGTCGGCGCTAGAATCAAGGCGCGGATGTGGTTCGCCTTCACTTTAGAACCACTGGCAAGACGCTGCAGCAGAGGCAGTACAAAACCGGCTGTTTTACCGGTGCCGGTCTGGGCCGCAGCCATGACATCCTTGCCAGAGAGAACGGCAGGGATTGCCTTGATCTGGATCGGAAAAGGAGTGGAATAGCCCTTTTCATCAAGAGCACGAAGAATGGGATCGGAGAGTCCGAGGGAAGAAAATGACATATCAGTAGATTTCCAGGAATTGAGCCTCCGCCTCGGTGGTGCCGATCAGGATGAGTTCATCGTGCTTTTGAAGCTGGGTGGCCGGATCAGGACTGACGTTCTGTTTTCCGTGCGAATTTATGGCAATAACAGTGCATTCGGTCTGCTCTCTGATATGGCTTTTGATCAGAGA
>JAGHCC010000398.1 GCA_021160685.1 Desulfobulbaceae bacterium
CGCTTATTTTCGCTCCCAGTTTATAGACATGCCGTGCGGGTTAAACGTAAAGGGAGGGGAATAGGTTTTCCAGCCCTCCGGAGAAGTATAACGAATACAGAAGGAAAAATCATCATCTATTCTGGCCCGTAGCACTCCCTCACAAGGCAAAAGCCTGGCACCCAATTCATCCGCCAGCAAATGATAACTGCCGGTAGCATACGGCCCAAAACGCCAGCTTACCAATCCAGGCATATACTTAAAAAAGATGGATAAGGGCATTTTTCGTACAGCAGCCATCGCCCGCGATATTCTTTTCTTGAGTGACGCGGAAATATCTTTCATGCAATAGCATTTCGCGTCATAAGTCCAGAGCTTTTTAATGGAAGGATGCAGATATAACCCATCAATAACACCTACCGGAGATGAAAGGTTTGGCTGCACCTGACTCTTTATTTTAAACAAACAATCTACAAACCAATAACCGGCAAGCACCTGAGGAGGAGGAATGAAATAAACCTCTTTATCATTGGTCATCCAGACAAAACGACCTAATGCATCATATTCCCTGGCAAGTTGCTGTGTTCTTTTTCCACTCTCGTATCCATAGGTACCGACAAAGGCCAAAACCACGCACCAGGCTACAACAAAAGCAATAGACATAGTTTTCTTTGAGGCCAGTGATGTTTTTTGATACAACCTGGCAAAACAGCAGGCACCCGAAAAACTTACGGCAAACCAGATTAACAGTACATACCGATCAGGGGCAACAATCCCCGGGCTGACGGCTACCGGAACCAGGGGCAGCATGATGCAGGCAAAAACGACGATGCTGATGAGCAGGAGTTGTGACGGCGCTGCCAGCACCGAAAAGATCATCATGCCCAGATAGACCACGAAAAGCGGCTTCCACCAAGGGCCAAAAAGAAACACTGGGATATCGCTAAAACGATCAAGAACAAGTGGCAACGTGGTGAATGATATGAGGTCATGAGCGTTGCCGGCATAACCACCAACAAGTGAACCAAGCATGTACTGCCGCCAAACAACATAGAAAAAAACAACCAGGACAAAAGGAAGCATGGCCTTGAGACGAACCTTGATTGTCTGTTCCGGAATCCACGGCAGCAGGCAGACAAGGGGAACATAAATTTCTTTTGCCATTACTGCCAAGGCATAGAAAACAACACCGAAAAGAAGATAGTGGTTTTTCCCCCGCCGCAGGAAAAGGACAACATAATAAAGCGACAGGATGGCAAATAGCAGGCCTTCGAGGTAGTGGCGGGTCATCAACTGCTGGATGACCGTAGCCACCGGAGCGCCAATGGTAAACAAAACCATCCCTGAAAAAGCAAATTTCTTATCTACCCATAAAGACAAAAAATAATAGCCGGCAATAGCAATAAAAGATAACGAAAGAAGATGATGAAAATAAAAAGCTGCGGGATTTAACCCAAACAGGGTCAAATCCCCCTGGTGAGAAAGCATGACCCAGGGAGTAAAGTTGGCACAGGACAACAATTGATAAACCTTGGGGATACAAAAATATTTCCAGACAGGAGTTTTCAGGAGCTGCAGCAAGATGGCCGTGTCATCCCAGCGCCAATAGCCGGAAAGGATCTGGTAATACCGTCCAAAAGGCAACAGAAATAATGAAAAAACAAAAATCAGGTGATATCTTTTCCGGAACATCATGCCTTCAATATCAGTATTATCAGTTTTCCGAAATTAACAATTTTGGGAAGCAAAGCTTTTCTCAAACCCGCAGCAACACGACAACCCAATCACCCCATACTTTTTGACATTTTTCCAGCTGAAAGTGATCGGACTCCAGCAAGGCAGTCAGTTGTTCGGCTCGCGTGAAAAAGTTGAGATGTTCGTCAAGCGTATAGAAATAATATCTCTGACACGGCACAACTATAATCAATTTTTCCCGGCAGATCCGCTGAAGTTCACTCACGGCCCTTTCCGCTTTGAGGATATGCTCCAGTGTATGGCAACAGGTAACGACATCGAAGGAAACATCATCAAAAGAAAGATTTTGAATATCTTCCTGGTAATATTCATACTCAGAAGATTGGGACGGTGAGCTGATATCAGCCCCCGCCAGTTTGATATGGGGGCGGTACCTGGCTATTTGATCAAGGAGGTAACCTGAGCCGCAACCCACATCCAAAAGTGTTCTGGTCTTGGATCTGATTTCACTCAAAATGATGGTGATGCTTTTGTGGTTTAAATCCGTTAATCGATGCCTGGAAAGCGAATCAAGATTTTCATAAAATTGTTTGTATTCTTCCGGGGAAAAACCATACACTAATTTTTTATAGTGCATTATCGTATTAATATTTTTACCCCTGTATGCCCAGTAGTAAAATGGAAACATGAAAAATTTATTGTCCCTGATGATGGGGGGCAAACATTCATCGAGAATCCAGCGGATGCAATTAGTGAGGTTTCGGTTCAGTGGGATCATGGAGTTCCGGCAACCGGGTTTTTCAGAATTAAATTGAGCAATGTCAAAAACGGGGATTCAAGTTGCCAGGGCAACCATAGCAAAACCTTTATTCTGACCGCTGACGAGCATGTATGACGTTTGAGCTATACCCATGATAATACCCCTTGGTCAATGAATTTCTCAAAATGGCCAGCCCTTTAAAAAAGGCCTGATGCGGCAAGGACCTTGGCCAGCCAGTGTCCCAAATTCATTGCCGGCTTTTCAATACTACCATAAAATATAACACTGAATCCAAGGGCAAATAATGTAGTAAGAAAAAAGGCTGCATAATGTGCAACCCCGGCTGGGAGCCCCCAATGATTCAGGAAAGAAAGGGCAAGGGGAACGGGAATCAACAATACAAGCAGGTGGCAAAGATAAAGACTGTAGGAAACTTTCCCCAAATAACGACATGGTGCATAATCCAAGAGGTTTCTGGCTTTGGTTGATCCCAGCACCAGAACAAGAAACAGGAATGCCCCCATGGCGGTAAAGTACCAGACACTTATCTCTTTCATCATCTCAGGGTAGCGGACATACAGGGTATGACGGAAAGTATAAAAAAAGAGAGCCAGACAAAACAGAAGACCTTTAGCCAACAAGCCCTGTTCATAACCCCAACGACTGATGGCGGGCAGATAACATGAAAGGAGGATGCCCAGGTAAAAATGGAAATAAAGAAGAATATACATTGAAACTGTAAAATTATTGTTCAGAAAGAGATCATAACCAATAGAGAGAATGCAGATTATCATAAGGAAAATTTGGTTCCTGTGAGCCACTAGAATCAAAAACGGCATACAAAGAGATGCCTGCAGTTCCAAGGTAAGCGTCCATCCCTGTGGAACATAAAAATGGGTAGTATTGGGCAGAAAGAGTAATGCTTGTTTGGGGAAAGAGCTGGCTGCCGCCAATGATCCTGATGTCCAAAAATCCCGCAACCATTTGGTCATGGACGGTTCAATGGCGTGATGATGATAGAGCCAATGGCAGCCGGCGTAACTGATGCCAAGCATTGCCATGAAAGGTAGAGAAATACGACAAATGCGAGAGATATAAAAGCTGGAGAGGCGCAACTGGATAGGAACCTTGAAATCCGGCGGCTGAAGATATTTAAGCGACAGGACAAAACCACTGAGGACAAAAAACATGGAGACCGCAGCAGAGCCATCCCAGAACAGGTGCAAAGGCGTATGCTCCAATACTGTCTGAAACGGAACAAGGGCACCGTAACCCAGAGCAAAATGGGACCAGACCACTGAAAGCGCCGCCAAGCCACGAATACTGTCAAGGAAGGTTAACCGTTGGGAACGGACTTCAAACAGGGAAGACATTATCTTGAAACCACGAAAAGATGGCCTGGTGCTCGTTTGTTGCGGTTATTCAACATAGTGCTGTCATTCTTCATGATCCATCAGATCCCAATACATCCAGCCCTGCCAACATGCAGGGTATTGTTCAATAAAAGTTTCAAAAAACGCAAAAACTTTCCTCATACTGGAAACGATATCCGACGCTTCAATAATTCTTGTTTCCAGCCTGTAGGGCTGGCAACAATCAGCAGCCCATGGTACTACCGCCAGGATAGGGACCTTGCACCGTTCGGCCAGCACCGCCACCCCGGCAGCCACCCCCGTTCGGCGTCCCAGAAAATCGATACAAACATTTTGCTCCGAATGGAAAGGTGTATCAGAAAGAATAATGAGTGATTTTCCTGCCCCCAGGACCTGGCAGCAGCGGGCAAAAGCGCTGCCGTCCTCCACAAAGACAAACTCCGGCTGAGTGAGCCAGCGTGAATAGAGGCCCAAAATGGTTTTTTGAATCGGCGTGGGTCTGGCCAGCTCCATTTTCAGAGGGTTGACACTGCCAAGGACAACCACCTGGGCTAAAATATGTGCCAGGCCGATGAAGGTATTGCACGCCGTATGCGGCAATGTAATGATATAGTTGCGCTGCTTCAGGAATTGTTGCAGCCCAGCCACATCATCAGGGCGGAAGGCAGCAACGATCTTTCGAGCTATGTTTTTCCTGAGCCAGATATCTTCCAGCACATACCTGGTTTCAAAACGGAGATACTCGCGGATTACTGAGGATGCCTCAGCCGTTACACAGATGCCCGCTCGCCGCACATTGGCCTCAGCCTTTTTCAGCACCCCCCGGCTGCGGAACAACCGGCCTGTTGTGGCAATGAAACGATATGCCCGGGGAACCGGAAGCCGGGCCACCAGTTCCAACACTTGGTTCAGATACACGTCCAGACACCAGGTTTCGAGACTTTCTCTCATCAACAACTACCGTGAATGGCTCACCTTAACAAATGGCAGCCAAAAGTTGCAGGAGAAACTGTTCCTCCTGCCAGTTTTTTTCAACTCCAGAAATATGAGCGGCAAAATGATGGGGCGCAAGATAACAGCGGGAGCACAACTTCAACCGTGCCGTCTCCCGGTCAGTAAAAGTTTTTCTCAACCGATTTATTGCTGCACCTGACCAGATATCCGCCATACTGACCTGTTCAAGGTTGCCGATCACATTATCTCCATTGTAATCATAACAGCAAAGCACCACATCCCCGTTCCAAAGAATGGAAACCTCACTGAAGGGTGCCGCGCAGGATCTGGCATTGGCCTTCAACGCGGCGCTGCCGCCGGCATTGGTTTGTTCCACCAGCTCCAGATCACCAAAACCGGTGTTTTCGGCCCGGTAAAACACCACATCCGGTTCCTGGTAGCGCTCTTTAAGGGCGGCCAAGGCCGCCAACTGATCACGGTTTTCATCCAGAACAACCGTCTGGATAACCTTAAGAATTTTACGCGATGACTTCCTGCTCATGGAAACAAACATATCCATGAGCTGTAAACATTCCTCATAAGGTCGCCGAATCCCCCTTATTTTTTTCAAACCCTGATCACTAAAGGCATCCAGGGAAAAGCACACCAACCCAGGAGCGGCAGCAACCAAACGGCGGCACAGGGATTCATTGAGGGTGGCCGGATTGAGCGAGATAACCGGAATACGTCCAGTCTCAACAACCATGGCAATCATGGTATCAATCCGGGGATGGAGAACCGCCTCACCAAAGTGATGCAGGCGAACCAACCGCTGGTCAGCAGGAAACATTGTGAGCATCTTCTCAAAGAGCTCAAGGGACATATATCCCCTCGGCCTGGTCATCCGGCCCCGTCCGCGCGGGCACATGATACAGGCATACGGACAGTGATTGGTAGGCTCAATTTCATAAATATAAGGGCTAAGGGCGATCGGCTTGTCGATACTATTCATATTTCCAACCTGATAAAAAGTCGGCGGTGCAAAGAAATCATGGTCAGGTATAACTTTCTCATAAAACGGCAAACAAAAGCGGTAATCAACCATCGCCAGGACAGCTGTCGGCAACGGACAGCCCGCAGCATATTACCGTTTAACACCAGATAAAATTCATTCAGCCGACGATACTTCTCTGATTCCGGAACCAACCGCGCGGCAATCCGCGCATGAAACCCACCAGCATCAAATTTCCCCAGCCAGAAAAGCACATTCCGGGCAAAGCGGTAATGACTTTCCGCCTGAAAACTGTCCGTAGTCACTTGCGCCGGTAAAGGAGACACGACTCTATAGGTAAACCGATGCTGCCACAGAAATTGAATACAGGGGATATTGGTATGCTCTATCAAGAGCCGCTGCTGCAGCTCGGTAGAATCCCACAACGGTGGTAAAACAAAATTCATGAAAGGCGAATCATTGATGGTAATCGGCTCAAAAATCAAACTGCCTTTATCCTCGCTAATCAGCCAGCGATGGGTGGGATGGCCGGCATAATATTCAGTCCATTTCCTCGGCACTTCAATAAATCCACCCTTGGCAACCCTCATAAGTTCCTTGCAGGCACGCTCGGGGAATTCGACATGTTCAAGCACATGTAAACAAATCGCAAAATCAAAAGCATGATCAGCAAAGGGCAACGCCTCAATGTCAGCCTGCACATATGAGTGTTTTGTTTTGTTCAGCACCGCGCCTGCCCCATCGCGATGCTCATTGCCAGCGGAGAAATCCCGATCAACTACCACTTGGGCATAAGAAAAGGGATGAGCACCACCACCAATATCAAGAATCCTGGCCTCGGCGTTCAACCCCAGTCTGGCAAACAGAAGATCATGATCTCCAGATGGATAGGTCTCCAGGTTCGTATTGCTCATCGCTTTTCCTGCCCAGCCAATTTATTCAGGCTCCCGTGAATAGACGGTTTGGGAAGGGGTTTTGACAACGCGAAAACCTCTTTCATCATCGAAGTATTCCTGCCGGGAATAATCCTCTGCCCAGGTATCACATCGACAACACATAGAATGTTGGTCGTAGTCCCCCCTGGTATGCAAATCCCTCACTCGGGACATCGCTTCATTATTCCATAAGGACAGCAGGCTGTTTCCCGGCCCTATTCTGCCAGGAGAAAAGTCAACATTGAAATCCTCACAACACAAAGCCAGACGACCATCCCAGGATACTACCGCCTGGTACCATAAAAGATTACAGGGCTTTCTCTCAATTGTTATACCCGGCCACCGCTTGCTTTCCGGCGGCTGGCGATAATGGGATATCATGACCGCATCAACCTTATGAATCCATTTTTCCACAAAGGCTTCCTGCTGATCGACAATCTCGTCATAGGCCACCATATTAAGCCTGATCTGGGGGAAAACTGATTTTTTCCGCCGTTTCACCGCCAGCAGAGTGTCAAGATTTTTTTCGACGCGCTTTAAATCAGAATGTTTTCTTATCCTATCGTGGGTTTCAGGCAGCACACCGTCAATGCTGAACGCAATCCAGTCAAGCTTGATATCGGTGAGAAAATCACTCCAGGACTTATCCAGCAACATACCATTGGTGAGAAAACCAATTTCAAGATTGCTGAAGGTTCTGGCATACCGCAGGATATCTCTCAAGGCGGGATGCAGCAGCGGTTCTCCCCCACCATGAGTAGTCAGCATCACTTTCTGATCCAGGGAACCAAGCTCATTGATCACCACCCGCCAGATATCTTCATTCATATTACCTGGGGAACGGGTGACAAACCGATGAGGTCCGTGCAAAGCACACCCCAAACAGGAAAGGTTGCAAAGAGCGCTAATTTCTAAAATAACATTGGCCGGAATAATCATATCATACTTTCAAATGTTCAGGTAGAAGGTTGAGTTGAAAGGTAGAAATACCAACGAGCAGCACTACCCCGGGGGAGCCCAGACATGATCCATCCAAAACAGACCCATATCCGACCGTTTGCTAACTACGCCAAATGGTTCACTATAGAAAACGTCAATAAGCAGTAGAGCGTAAACGTCCAAAACCGCCAGTACAGCAC
>JAGHCC010000381.1 GCA_021160685.1 Desulfobulbaceae bacterium
GAAGGATTATACCGTTGAAACGATTATGGAAGCAATGAACCGGAAACATCATCGGGTAGCAGAGGAAGAGCCTACAACAGCAGTCTGACCACAAAACGCGCCCCGCCCGCTTCCACATTCGCCGCCGTGATATCACTCCCGAGGTTTACCACCATTCTTTTCACCTGCCAGAGACCGATGCCGCGGCCACCTTCCTTGCTCAAGACCTGACCCCACCTCATTCTCCCGCCCTTCTCCGTGTTCTCTGTGCGCTCTGTGGTGAAACTTTTTTCAGCGCAACTGTAAAATTTCCTGACACCATTTTCCGCTCATTTTTTTACTTTTTACCACCTTTCCTCCAGTAATCGCTGAAAAACACGATATCTCGGTGATTTTACAGGGTTTCCCTTCCCCAAAGCCCCATCTCACCACTTTTCAACCATGTCGGATTTTTTTACAACAACTTAACTTGGGAACAAACAGCTTTTAATAAAGCCTGTCATTTCACGCAGTTGCATGTCTGGCATAACAATTGCTTTATATTTAGAGAATTCAGCAAACGGCAGGTTTTTTTAATTTTTAATTCATCGGAGAGGAGAAAAGGAAATGAAAAAGTTTTTTGTTATTTTAATTTGTTTGTTGCTATTGCCTGTGGGGGCTTCTGCTATAACGATAACAATAAATGATCCTGCGGGTGATCAGATAGGAGATTCTGTATTTGATAGTTTTTTTATTGAATATACAGTTGATGAAACTCTTAGCATAACGATTGGAACAAATTACCCCGAGGCCGGTTATCAAGTAGGTGACTGGAATACCTTACCTGCGGATCTGCTTTTAGATGGCGGATCGAACGGAAAGGGCTGGGATTATGCCATACCATTGGTAGATCATGATAGTTTTACTGCTGGAGAAATATATAGTATAACTTCCTTGAAAATATCTGATGATTTTGAGCCATCAAGTGGTGGTTATGGTTACAATAACGGTGTACCGGTGCAAATAGAATCAGGAACTGCATTACCGTACCACGGAAACTGGGTGTGGAATGACGTTGGAAGTGATCCCGCATATAATATTGGTTATATAGAGTTTAATTGGTATTGGACTACTGACGGGGGAACGGACCCCTTAACTATCGGGTGGGCAACAGCGACCTGCGCGAATGATCCTATCGGGATGAATCCCGTGCCCGAACCTTCCACCATCCTGCTGATGGGGATCGGTCTCCTGGGCCTGGTGGGCTACAGCCGCAAGCGCTCCAAAAAGAGCTGAACCGGCCACCGTTAAAAAACCTCATAAAACCAAAATCCCCCGGTGATCAGCCGGGGGATTTTTTTGTTCCTTTTCTGCCTGCAACCTTCATTCACCACCGAGGGCACCAGAGGCCACAGAGAAAAATCTTTTTCCGCCCTTATCCGTGTTCTCGTTGCCCTCCGTGGTAAGATTTTTCTAAGCAACTGTAAAATTTCCCGACACCATACAACCATCAATTCGTCCATTTGACTTTTGGACTCATATATGATTACTTGAATTGCAGTCCGGCAAAATAGTATTCAAGCCGCTGTTATATCCTATGTTGCCTGATCCCCAATGGAACTTGAAATATGAAGATTTATTTGGATAACTGCTGTTTGAACCGGCCCTTTGACGACCAGTCCAATCTTCGTGTCAGGCTTGAATCTGAAGCCATCAAGGTAATTTTGCTGCTATGCGAACAAAAAAAATGGCACCTGGTTGGCAGCAGGGTGACTGAATTCGAAATAACATCTACCCCGAATCAAATAAGAAGGAAAAAACTGGAAGCAATAAACAGCCTGTCAAATACATGTATTGCAATCAACTCAAAAATTACCTCAAGGGCAAAAGAATTCGAAAAGCTGGGGTTACAGGCTTTTGATGCCATGCACCTGGCTTGTGCTGAAAATAAAGCGGATGTGTTCTTAACCACGGATGATAAGTTTCTGAAACAAGCTTTGAAAATTGAAAATTTAAAAATCAGGATCAGCAATCCTGTACCATGGTTGGAAGAGGTATTGCCATGAGCTCTATACATTATAAAACGGAAAATGAAATTCAAAAATTGGGAATTGAAACCCTTCGCCAAGGCATTGGCGTGGTTGGACTGATTCGATTTTTACAGCAATTCGATAAGGGTTATGGAAATTATGTAACCGATCGTCAACAGTGGCAAAAAGATTATACCGTTGAAACGCTCGTGGAAGCGATGGAACAAAAACATCATCGGGTAGCGGAAAAGGATCCTGAAACGTACAAATAATACTCTGTATTTCCCGACACCCTACCCCAGTGGCAACCGGATCACAAACTTTGCCCCGCCACCTTCTTCCACATTCGCCGCCGTGATACCGCCCCCAAGCCTTTCTACCACCCTGCTCACCTGCCACAGCCCGATGCCACTGCCGCTCTCCTTGCTGGTTTTGAACGATTCAAACAAAACCCCAGGCAACAATTCCGCCGGGATTCCCGGACCACTGTCAACCACCTCCAACACCATTTGTCCGTCTTTTTCATCCCGCCAGGCCCTGATCAACACGGACATCCCCTCGCCGCCGGCTTCGAAGGCATTGAGCAAAAGATTTTCGAGGATGGAAAAAAGCAATTGGGGATCGCTTTTCAGCCGCAGACCATCTTGAACATCAACCTTTATCTCCATGGCCGGCAGCTGGGTTAACAGCCGGCGACGGCACTCCTTGAGAAAGTCTCCCAGCACTAACTCCCGATATTCCGGCATAACTTCATCTTTCAAGGTCCGCAGGCGTTCTTCCACCCGGCCCATTCGGCGCAAGGCGTCATCCACCACTTCCAGCATGTCCCGCTGGAACTCAGGTTCATGGATATGTTCCGGAGCATTTTCCCGCAGCAGGGAAAGCATGGTGGCGGCATTCTTGATATCGTGAAGCACGAAGGCCGACAGGCGGCTCCAGGCCTGCTGTTCCCGGACATGAGCCAGTTCTTCCGCCATGCGCGCCGCCAGCAGGGCCGAGGCCGCCTGGCTGCCCAAGGCGGTAAGCAGGTCAAAATCATCATGGCCGTATTCACCGCCGGTAAACTCCGGCCCGAGGCCGATCAACCCCAGCAGCCGGCCGGCAATGGCCAGGGGGAACAACAGCACCAGGTTCAGGGAATTGAGAAAATCCCCCCGCTCTTCCAGCACCTGATGCCATGACTGATCCGTTTCCTTATCCTGTAGATACAGGTAATCATGGGTTTCAAAAAAGCTCACCAGGGGATCATCGGCCGCCAGGAACGATTGACTTTTCACACCCTGACCAGCATGTTCAGGAGTGGCAACCAGCCTGAAGCCTTTGGTCGCGTCCCCGAGCCAGATAAAAATTTCGCTGGTATAGAGGCTCTCGGCCAACACTTGCCCCAGGGCCTTCACCACCTCGCCTTCACCCAATGCCCCCTGGAGATATTGCGACAGGGCCAGCCACCCATCCCGGTATTCATATTTATTGATGTAAAAATGGGTACTGATAAAAAAGTAGGCCCGCCGGCGCATTTTTCCGGAAAAGGCAAAAAGTCCCACCGCAACAAGACCCAAAACCAGGAACAGCCACTTGAGGACAAAGGAAAGCTGCAGGCCGAATAAGCGCAGGACGAGAGAGAGCAGACCGAAACCGACCAGGTAAGCGGCAAACAGACTGGGAACTACAAAGGAATAGACGACCTTCCGGGAAACAAATATCTTGCGGTTGAGCAGTCGGTGATGAACCACGGCATAAAGAATCAAAAACCAGCCGAGAGACAGAAGCAGAGAAAGGAGTTCAAGATGTCCGGGAACAATGGCCAGGTAGGTAAGCCGGTACGAGGTGGCCCAGGCCAGGGAACCGCAGATCAGGTAGCTGCCGACCACCAAAAACTTGTATTCCCAGCGCCCGACACCGTCAAGAGCCCGCCAGAACTGTTCCAGGCGCCAGGCGGCATAGAAAACCGCCAGCAGCAGAAAAACGGTTGAAAAATAGACCGGGCTGTAAAGCTGAAAGAGCAGCTGCTGGTTATCGGAGATGCCAATAGACGCCTGGAAAACCAGGAAATACACGGCCAGGACCAGCACCAACGCCCCAGCCAGCAACTCCAGCAGCAAGCTGCCGATCGTCCGGGTGCTTTCCTCCGCGGTTTCACGCAAACACCGAGCCATGAAAAACCAGAGAAAGGCAAAGGCGACTTCGGAAAAAAACACCAGCCTGGCGGCCCGGGTCTCCGGAAACAAAAAAAGGTGGAAATACTCGCCGGCCAGCAGCGGCACAGCTCCCAGGATTTGGACCAGGGAGAGGGAAAAACGGCGCTCACCGCCGGGCAGCCGGAACACCAAAAACCCGGATAAAAGCAGGATGCCGTTCAGAATATATAAAAGAGTGATCAGCATAAAAAGAAGCGGCCTTCTCTCTTCTTCAGTGGTTGTGACAGAACTGCGGCATAACGGTAAAACTATACCTGAAGCACATCAAGGAGTCAAAATAATTGCGGGCTGAAAGGCTGCCGCGAGTTTACACACCGCTGGTAAAATTTTTCCTTGCGATAATCGTCCCTACGTCGGTTTCCGCCTTTTTGGCACCGAAAACGAACGAAAGATTCACGTTTGTTCCCGCATGGACAGTGAAATCCTCCGCCGTTGCGGATCAATATCAAGCACGGTCACCATAACCCGCTGCTGAACCTTGACAATGGTTGCCGGATCCTTGACAAAGCCAGCGGTCAGCTGGCTGATATGCACCAGGCC
>JAGHCC010000055.1 GCA_021160685.1 Desulfobulbaceae bacterium
ACATATTGTTTTTATTAAAAAATTTTATATTATTATAATAAAATTTTATTTTAACGTGCATTAGGTCAAGATTGGCGTGATATCTGCAATGTTTATAAATAGAATGTAGAAAGATGAGATAATGTTTTTTCCTCCTTGTTAAAACTCTTGCCTTCCTCCATTCTCCATGGTCCCGAGACGTGAGGGGAGTTGTTGAACATTGTAGTTCTTTTGAAGCGCGGTTCTTTTTTTGGCATTTTTTTGAAATACCCCTCACGTCTTATTTTTTGAATATCAGAGTTACACCACAGCCTTGAGCTTAAGTTTTTCAATCGTGAGACTGTTTATCAAAAGAGTTGTAACCTCAAAGCATAGTCTTAAGTTTCGATGATCTTTTTTTGGGTGAACGGTCATTTCCTCCTTGCCTGGAATCTCTCTCTCTCATGCCTTGCAAGATGACCGTTTGCCTGAATTTTTTTGAGCCCCCTCTTTTTTTGTATTCCTTTTCTGATTTCCTTCCTCCCAGCAGCATCAATTTTAATGGTCAATCTGACCAGTTTGTTTGTCTTCATTTGTACCCATTGTGAGCTTTTGCAGTACGGAGGTTGAACCAAGCCAAACTGCTGGAACCCCGGTTAACTGGTAACAGGTTACGAACATTATTTCACCGATGTCATGTGTCTTTTTCTCTGAGTTTCTGCGCTGTCCGTGGTATGTGTTTTGGTCAATGAATCCTGGCTTGGCGTGGATCGCAGGTTTGGATAATCCGTAAACAGGTGTCTGTCTTTCAGTTTTTTCCAATTCATGAAGTCCGGGGAGGGAAGGGTGAGAGGATTTTTGTCTTTATATGTTTTTTTAATTTTTTGAAATTCTTTTTCTCTGGCAAGAAAGGCTTCAACAACGTCAGGATCAAAATGTCTGCCCTTTTCTTCAACAATAACCGCTAATGCTTTTTGGTGGGAAAAGGATTCCTTGTAAGTCCGTTTAGAGGTCAGGGCATCATAGACGTCAGCCAGGGAAACGATTCTTGATGATAATGGAATTTCTTCTCCATTCAGACCTTGGGGATAGCCGGATCCATCCCATTTTTCATGATGGAAATAGGCGATTGTTTTGCCCATGGTCAGAAATGACGGGCCGGGAACCTGTCCCTCAATCGCTTTTATAGTGTCGCCGCCAAGCAGGGTATGCTGTTGAATGATTTCAATTTCATCGGCAGTTAATCTATCCGCTTTCAACAGGAGATTATCCGGGATGCCGACTTTGCCGATATCATGGAGAATGGAAGACATGTAAATATCTTCAATAAACTGAGTTGAAATATAATCATGATATTTCGGCTTTAAGGCCAGTTCCGTGGCGAGTATCCGGCAGAATTCCCTGATTCTCTCCAGATGGTTACCGGAGTTGATATCACGGTATTCCGCCAGTTTGGCCAGGGAAAGAATAGTTGCGGAGCGGGTTTCCTGTACTCTTGTAAAGGATGTCAGTAACTCTGTTTCCAGTTTTTTTCTGTCAGTGATATCCCTGACCAGCATCTGGTAGCCAACCAGCGCTTGATCCTTATAAATAGTTGTGGCATTACATTCGACATCAACGATCTGTTTCTGCTTGTTGACGAATCTGAATTGCAGCCCGGTGACGTTACGGCCGTCCTGTAACTGTTGTAGAAGAGAGCGCTGCACAGTCTCTTGATCATCCGGATGGACAAATTCGAGAATGAGATCCCCCTCTTTTTCATAAGCCGGACCTCCCATGGTGTCGTAGAAACGTGGATTGGCCATGACAATCTTGCCGTCGCGGTCCGTGAGGATGACATCATCACTGATGTTTTCGTACAGCTTTTGGTAGCGAATTTCAGACTTTTCAAGTTCTTTCGTCCTGTTGGCAACTTCTTCCTCAAGATGATCTGCATGGTAGGAAAGCTGGCCGGCAAGAGCGTCCTCCTTCATTCGCATGTTAAATTCTCTTTTTCGGGCTCGGGACTCTTCCAGGCATTTGACAATAATGATAAGAAGAAAAGAGACGAAGAAAAAAGTATTATTGAAAAGTATTTTTAGGTTTGCAGGTGTGGGCTGGTTATAAATAAAAATCGGTGCCAGGTAAAGAGAATAGACCAAAATCCCGGTTCCGGCGGCTTGGGATGGATTTAAGGGTAAAATGGCGGCACAGACAACAAGAACCATGACCATTCCGATATAATATGAAGAGGTAATACCGCCAAGCTTGATGATCATGATTGAGATTGTCATGGCCGAGATAGCATAGGCTGTTATGGCAGTGGGAAAGGGGTGTCTGCGCGAGAAGGAGGTTCTGTTTACGATATAAATACCAAGGAGCGAGAGAGAACACAGAACTCGCAGGATGAAAAAAGGCGTGAAATGTGAGGGGGCCACAACATGATCAAGTATGGAAAAAAACGGAAAGAGAAAAGCCCCGAACAGAACAGTGATATTGATCCGTTGATGGAGAAGGGTCCGGGTTTCCTCCTCGTATTTCTGCAGATTGGCGGAAGAGATTTTTTCCATGATCAGTCTGGTCTGACCGCCTTAACAAAAAGATTCACTCCCTGCTTTTCCGACAGGATTTCGATTTTATCACCAAAAGGGCTTTGGGAAAAGATGGCTGTCAAGTCTTCCCGATCGCGATAATGCAGGCGCCATTGGAGGATATGGTCCATAAATGGCTGGTCCGGATTAGGCGAGAAGTTACCGACAATGAGAACGCCTCCGGGTTTTAATTGATGATAGCAGCGGGTAACAAAGGCGACAAAGAGTTTATCTTCCAAATAATCGGTCAAGCCGGCGGAATAGATAATATCCTGCAGGCGCATATTGTGATTGACCCTTCCCAGAGACCATTTAACCAGATTTTCATTCATCAGGCGGATAGAGGCATTGTGGGGGAAGGTGTTCACATGCTTATTGGTGTATTGCAGGGCCTCTGAATCAATATCAATGCAGAGTGCCTCGATGGCTTCAGTGTAGTCGCATTGTTTTAAAAAATCGAAGAGTTCCTGGTTGGGACCGCAGGCCAGGTTCATAATATTGATGATATGGCCTTTTTTGTATTTTTGGTCGCTGATTTCGGCCAGCTGTCTGCTCAACAGTTTTCTTCTGCCGCGGATTGCCTTGGAGCCAATGGAATTGAGACACCATTCATCGACAATTACACCGAGTTTCCCATCTCCGGCCGGTTTGTTCTGGTAAATTTTTTCGATCATCAGGAAGTCACCGGCATAACCTTTGGGCTTGAAATAGACCCTTTCAGCAAAACGACTTCGCATAAAATAAGGATAAATCTCCTTGAACAGATAGCCCCAGGCGTAATTTTCCTCATCAAGGTTCTGAATTTCTTTTTTCAGATTGAGAATCTGGACATAAAACTGATTCAGGATATTGAGGCACTGTTCCCGGACATCTTCAGAAATGGCGCTGGATGAGTCTTCCTGCAAGCGGTAGGAGATGTTATACATTTTCCCTTTGAAATCTTCAACGATCCGATTGACCAAACGCCAGGCCGCTGTTTTGAAAAAATTTTCAGGCAGGGGACTTGAGTCGTCGTAGCTGTGTTTTCTTCTGGTTGATAACGAGGCCCCATAGGCCCTGAGAGGTTCTCGCTCCTCCAGAATACGACGGAATTTGATGCAGATTCCCCGGGTGAGCAGATCAAGAAAGTAGCCGTAAAGCAGCGGATTTTCTTTCTGCATACATTGCATGGTGGATTGATCAAACACCCTGATTTCGGCATCTTCCGTTATTCGAATGTCACGAACCCGTGATCCGCCGTCAAAATAGCCGATTTCACCGAAAAAGTTTCCGGAGCCGATCAGGGCAACGGTTATTTTCGTGTCGTGGGCCGTATGGGAAACCTCAATGGAACCTTTTTTGACATAATAAAAGGCAGGTTTTTCCGAGTTTTGGGGACGGAATTCCTCGCCGGTCAGGAAAAACAGGGTTCTTGAAAAAGGCAGAACCTCTTCGATGAGTTGGACAGGCAGACCTCTCAGAACATTCAATTCCTCGCTACTGGAGATTGCTCTATTATTGGTTCTATCTTTCTGCGCGGTTTGCATGAAAAACTCCTTTGCCATCTACTGGATAAGAATGGACATCCTGGTTTTTTTGAAGACATGCTCCTGGACCGCAAAGGCTTCTACCACAGCAGGAGAAAAATGTTTCCCTTTCTCGGCGAAAATAATTTTTCTGGCCTCTTCATGGGTCATAGAAGGTTTGTAACATCTTTTTGATGTCAGGGCGTCATAAACATCAGCCAAGGCAACAATGGTTGCGGATAAAGGAATTTCACTGTTTTTCAGTCCCTGGGGATATCCGCTGCCATCCCATCTTTCATGGTGATAATAGGCAACCTCTCTGCCGATGGTTAAAAATGTTTTCCCTTTTATTCGAGATTCAAGATCCTTGAGGGCATCGCCGCCAATAATGGAATGAAATTTCATGATGTTGAATTCTTCCGGGGTGAGTTTGCCGGGTTTGAGAAGGATCGCATCCGGAATGCCTACTTTGCCAATATCATGCAAAATGGAAGAAAGATAAAGATCATCAGTATAATCCTGGCTGATGATGTTGGCATATTCCGGGTATCCAGCCAGTTCTTCACAGATAATTTTGGTGTATTCCCGGATCCTTTCGAGATGATTTCCGGTCTCATGATCCCGTGACTCCACAAGTTTTGCCAGGCCGAATATGGCGGCTGTTCTGGAGGTGTTGATCTCTTCTTGGGAGCGAACAAGCTCGGATTTCATTTTGTTTCTTCTGGTAATATCTCTGGCCACCAATTGATAACCGATAAATTGTCCGTCTTTGTCGATTGTTTTGGCATTACATTCAATGTCCGCCTTCTTCTGCTTATTGTCCAACATTTTAAACTGAAAATCTTTGATATCCAGGCCAGACGTCAGACCGGCCAACAGGTCCTGTTTTACCCTGGCAACATCTTCATCAGCAACGAAATTAAAGAAAGACTTGCCCGCGACATCTTCACGTCTTTTTTTAAGAAAATTGTAAAAATGGGGGTTGGCCATAAGTATTGTGCCGTCATGATCCAGCAGAATGACGGGATCAAGAATATTGTCATACAGTTTTTTGTAGCGCAGTTCGGACTCTTCGATTTCTTTAAGTTGTTTTTCAACCTCTTCTTCCAGGTGATGCGTATAATAGGATAACTCCCCAGTCAGTTTTTTGAGCTTTATTTTGAGATTAAATTCTCTTACCCGTCCTTTGAGCTCTTCATGGCATTGGACAATGCCGACCACGGCAAAGGCAAAAAGAAAAAAAGTATTGTTGAAGAAAATTTTAAAATTTTCAGGACTGGTTTGCGTGAACGTAAACGGATCGAGATAGCAGGGAACGGTATAAATGAGCAGCAGGATAATTCCTGAAAAAACCGCCTGGAAAAAATGAAGGGGCAGGACGGCAAAATAGCCCACCAGGATAAGGAGCGGGCCGACATAATAAAAATGTCCGCCATGGCCGATTTTGAGGATCATCAGGACAAGGATAAAGCTGCCGATCGTGCAGAATGTGATGGCAATGAGAAAGGAAGAAATCAGTTTTTTATGATGCAGCAGAAGAAAGCCGGCCATGAGCAATGAAAAAAAGCCGCGATATTGACCAAAGAGAATAAAATGTTCTCTGGCCATGACAAAGTCAAGAATGGAAAAAAGCGGAAAAAAAACAATGCCAAGCCAGAGCAGGGCCGTAACTCTTCGATGAAGGAGATCTTCAGTCTCTTTTGTAAAAAGTTCCAGGTGTTTTTTTTCAATGCCCGGGGAAGGGGCTGACCAGGATAGATTCATGTGATGCGCTTGTCGGGTAACAGAATATTCATCAATTTTGTCTGCATTTTTTCTTATTGTTCAGGTCGATAGACTGTGGGCAAAATGAGCTTGTACACCGCAAAACGATGTAACGAGAAACAATGCAGATTTCGAAAACTAAGAGCCTTTAGCCTACAGCCTAACCAACCTGAAAAGTGACCATTTTATTTAGTGGCCAGGGCAAAAAGGTTAACCTGTTCAGGTTCGGATATGATTTGAACATTTTTGCCAAAGGGAGTGTCAAAAAAAAGTTCCCTCAATTCGTCTTCGGTTCGGTAGATCAGTTTCCAGTTCAGGATATGATCCATAAAGTACTGGTCGACACAAGGAGCAAAGTTGCCAATCACCAGTTGTCCGCCTGGTTTCAGGTGCTCATGACATCGGCTGACAAGGGCCTGGAATAGTTTTCGGTCCAGGTAGTCGCTGAGTCCGGCTGAATAGATAATGTCCTGCATGCCGATGTTGTGGCTGACTTTTCCCAGGGCCCATTTGACCAGATTTTCGTTCATAAAATGGATTGAAGCCTTGTGGGGAAAGGTGTTGACATGTTGATTGGTGTATTGCAGAGCCTCGGAATCAATGTCCACACAGAGAGCTTCAATTTTTTCGCTATAATCACAATTTGACAGAAAATCAAACAGTTCCCGGTTTGGTCCACAGGCAAGGTTCATGATTTGAATCGTATCGCCCTTTGCAAGCTTTTGGCGGCTGATTGATTTCAATTGGCCACATAACAGTTTACGGCGTCCCCGTATTGCCTTTGTCCCGGGCCGCTGGAGACACCAGGCATCGACGAGTTTGCCGATTTTCCCCTCGCCTTTCGGTTGATTCAGGTAGATATGCTCCATCATCAGAAAATCACCGGCATATCCTTTTGGCTTGTAATAGGCTCTTGCAGCGAACCGGCTCCGCATGATAAAAGGAAAAGCTTCTTTAAAGAGATACCCCCACAATACGTTTTTATCTTCGGTGCCTTTCAGAAGGTCCTGGAAATTGCCAAGATTATCGCTGAAATTGTCCAGTATGGAATAGCATTCCAAACGGTGATCCTCGGAGATTTCGGGGGTTGAATCTTTCTGCAGGGCATAAGAGAGGTCAAAGATACGGGATTTTATTTTTTCAACATGTTGATTGATCAAATGCCATTCATCGGATTGCAGTAATGTTTTTGGTATGGGTTTTGACTCTGTAT
>JAGHCC010000350.1 GCA_021160685.1 Desulfobulbaceae bacterium
TAGCAATGGCCTGCAGGGCCTTGTTGCGTAGCATTTCACTCACCGAAGAGCCGATTTCCGATTTGCTCTCCATAATAAAATTATATTCCGGTAAATAATTGGCGAGGATTTCTGAGACCTGCTCACTGTCGTCACCCACAACATCGGTCGATTTTTTTATCTTGACGATGAGCCGGTTTTCATTGGTTACGGGCTGGAGGTCAATTCCCACCATACCGTTATCCTGAAAAGTGTCTCTGATTGTTTCAAGGGTGAAAGGTTGATCCGCCTTGTATTGAATGATGGTGCCGCCGGTGAAGTCCACCCCGAGATTTCCCTGGCCGCGGAGAATCTGGACAAAGGCCAGCAGGCCGATAATCACCAGCAGGCCGGAAGCGGCAAAGGTGATATTTTTGATTTTCATGTAATTCAGGTTCGGTTTCTTGATAAACTGCAGAAACTTGAGCGGCTTGAGGAGCTTTTTGTTGTGTAGTGTTTCGTAAACCAGACGGGTGGCGAACAGAGTGGTGAAAAGGTTGAAGGTGACGCCCAGGGAGAGGGTGACGGCAAAGCCTTTGATCGGGCCGGTACCGAAGAGAAAAAGGGCCAGGGCTGTGATCAGGGTGGTGACCTGGGAGTCGACAATGGTCCAGAAAGCCTTGTCGTAACCACTTTCAACCCCTGATTTAACGGATTTACCTATGGCGAATTCTTCCCGCATTCGTTCAAAAATAAGGACATTGGAGTCAACGGCCATACCAATAGAGAGGATAATGCCGGCGATGCCGGGCAGTGTCAATGTGGCCTGCAGGGCCGCTAATCCGGCAAAGAGAAAGAAAACGTTGAGGAGCAGGGCACAATTGGCAATGATACCGGACATGCGGTAATAAACCATCATGAAGATAAGAACCAGAAAGGTGCCCAACAGCCCCGAAGCAATCCCCTTATTAATTGAATCCTGGCCCAGCGAGGCTCCCACGGTCAGGTTCTGGACAATGGAAACCGGGGCTGGCAGGGCGCCGACCCGTAAAATGATAGCAAGATCGGAGGCCTCTTCGTAGGTGAAGCTGCCGGAAATCTGAGCGCTGCCCCCCATGATTTTTTCCCGGATGACCGGTGCTGAACGAACCACCTCGTCCAGAACAATGGCCAGTCGTTGATTGACATTCTTCCCGGTAATCTGGCCGAACACTTTGCCGCCGCGGCCGGTGAGATCAAGACTGACATAGGGTTCATTAAAACTTCCACCGACCCGGACCTGGGCATTTTTTACCATTTCACCAGTCATCAGGATTTGTTCTTTCAGTAACAGCGGAATTTTTCGTTCCACGCCTGTTTTTGCGTCAACATCTTTTTCAAAATAGATAGAGCTGTTTTTCGGCAGGCTGTGCTGCAGGGCCTGATTCAACTTTTCCCTGGATTCGCCAACCTTCCACTGACCGTTTTCCTCAGCCTGTTTGATCAGGGCAGGGAGGTCGATTGAAGCGGAGCTGTCCACCAGTTTGAACTCAAGCTGGGCTGTTTGACCGATCAGGCTCAAGGCCCGTTTCGGGTCCTTGACGCCCGGCAGCTGGATAATGATTTCATCCTGGCCCTGGCGGAGAATCACCGGCTCGGTCACGCCAAATTGATCAATCCGGTTTCTGAGGATTTCAAGGGACTGATTAACGGCATTTTTATTAATAAAGTCAATCTGGTCGTCTTTCAGGGTAAGAGTAATCCTGGGAAAGGATCCCTCTTCGGCCTCGATTTTGATGTTCAGGTTGGGGAAATCGTCCTTGGTTATTTGTTTTACCGACTCCAGGGATTCAGTGTTGGGCAGGGTAAAGATGATTTCTTCGGGATTGGCTGTTTTTGTCCGCACCACGGAAATTCGTTGATCGAGAAGCTGGGTTTTCAGATCCTGCGCTGCAAAATCAAGAGAATTTTCAATGGCCTTGTCGAGGTCGACTTTCATGATCAGGTGCATGCCGCCCTGGAGATCAAGGCCGAGGTGAAGTCCTGTCGGGGCAACCTTATTCCACCACTCGGGAGTATCTTCATAAAATGTTGATAAAAGAGTGACTCCGGAGAAGGAGACCAGGAAAACGAGAAGAAACATTTTCCATTTTAAGGATTTATTCATCAAGAAACTCCTGTTTCAGTATTTAAAAGTAGATTGGTGGCTGATTTTCATTTCAGCCTTCAACCTCGAGCCTGATACTTGGGGTGTTATGTTTTTTTGCCGGCCTGTGATGAGCTGGTTTTTTCGTGCTCGATAAGAGGCTTTTGTCCTGCTGGGGCGCGATTATACTCCACCTGTAGCAGAAGTCAAACGGCAAACATGAACAAGATTTGCAGCAAAATTGAAAGGTGAAAAAAGATGTCTCGCTATGCTTGTTTAGCGGATGTCTTATTGCGTTCTCTTTGCGGCCTTCGTCCCGGATAACTCGATATTTATATTAATTTTATTTTGGTTTTCCGGAAAAAAATCCGTTTGGACGGAAAAAAGAAGTGGCGCGGAGTCCGCCATTTTGTTTTTGGTTTATAATTAGTTGATTTTATAATGAAAATATAGCTATATTGTACGGTATGATTTTTGCTTTTACTTTTTAGTATGATATATTATTTTTTTTAAATTGTCTTCTCTTTAGCGAAAGAGGTGTTTTTTTATGGATATGGAAAAACCTTTAGTGGAATTAAGAAAACATAAGCGTTTTAAGGTAAAAGAAGGGGCTTTGGCTTTTTTTAACCCGAATCCCACGATTCTTGGTTCAATTATTGATGTGAGCAAAAACGGTCTGTCATTTACTTACATGAAGACCGATTCCGGTATCGAGCTGACTCCGGCGATAAAGCTTGATATTTTAATGTCAATTGACGGTTTTTATCTGGATCACCTGCCTTTTGAAGCCGTAGCTGATATTCTGCTTCCCGCCCAGTATGCTTTCAGTACGATTGTTATGAAACGTCTGTGTCTCAAGTTTGGTCAATTAAGCAAGGAGCAGGGAGAACAGCTTGATTATTTCATTTCTCATTATGCCATAGGTTCCGCTTAATAGTTTATGGGATTGGTGCTGTTTTCAGGTTGTTCACCTGAGATCTGTCAGAACTGACCGGTCTTCAAGCCTTGATGTCCCTGACCTGAATTGTGCGTTTCCCCTTAGTGCAGGCCGTATTTTCCGTTGGAAAAGAACCGGCACGATTTTCTGGAATGTAACAGTTTTATTGTTACAATGATGATGTCAGGTCTTGGCGACAGTCCCCCCTATCACTTGATCATTCCTTGAATTGGATATTTTTTTGTGCATCTGTCCCTGAAAAGTGAATGATTTCTTGCGTTACTCGCTCTCATGGGTGTATTTTCAATTCGCGGCTTTTCGTTATTGACTCTGCTCACCATCCCTGTTATCTCGAACATCCCGATCTCTGGCACAGCGAACTGCTTTCATTTTTAGAGGCATTGTGATGGAAGAGGGGAAAAGAGGAATTAGAAATTAAGAATTATGAATTACGAATTTCGGTGTTTTCTCATCAGATTACTTCCTTTAAATTCTTCATTCGTAATTCATAACCCACTAAAATGGAATAAAACATCAAGTTTTTCAGGATAAGTCCCTTAACAATAGAGGCAAGTTGTTTATTTCAAAGAATTTTTTGATTTTTTTTGCCACAAATAACAGGAAATAATTCCTAAGGGACTAATTCGTAATTGACCAGTCTGGTCTTCCGGAGTGATTTATGAAACAAATTGAGAAAAAATATCGGACAAAATCAAGTCTTGAACTGGCCCGCCTCGCCGGCCGGGCAGCTTTGGATAAGAAGGCTGAAGATATTATTATCCTGGATGTTCGCGGTATTTCCTCGTTTACCGAC
>JAGHCC010000069.1 GCA_021160685.1 Desulfobulbaceae bacterium
CCTGTAGATTGTAATTTACCTCAATAAGTGATTGCACCAATGTCTTAAGTTAATGACATTGGGTAGCACCCTATAAACAAATCCCCCTTTAATAAAGGGGGAGGTCTGTCGGTCTGAGGAATAAATTCGGGATATTCGTTGACAGACCGGATTTGCGTTTGATATCCTTTCTATATGTTCCCTTTGACCCTTTGACCCTTTGACCCTTTGACCCTTTGACCCATGCCCCAACCAAGCATCATCCATCTCGGCGGTGAAAACTGCGTAACCGGTTCCTGTCATCTCCTCCAGGGAGCGGGGCTGAACATAATGGTGGACTGCGGACTGGCCCAGGGTAATGATCGATTGCTTCCCATGGCCGACTGGCCAATTCGTCCCAAAGACATTGATTACCTTTTCCTCACCCATGCCCACATTGACCATATCGGCAGGCTGCCTGAGTTGATCAAAAACGGTTTTGCCGGAGAGATCATCTGTTCTCATCCCACTAAAGCCCTTCTTGTTCCCATGCTCACCGATGCCATGGGCTTTTCAGATCTGAGTTCGGCGGAAATACGACAACTGTCTAAAAGTATAGATGATCTTTCCTGGGGCTTTGAATATGGTCAGGATTTTAAGCTGAAAAAAGGCGTCACATTCAAGCTGGGCCGGGCCGGACATATCCTTGGTTCATGTTTTATTCGTTTTTCTTTTCCCACAGAGAATGGCCTGGGTGGTGAGGGAAAGAATCCTGACGGATTTTATTCAGTCATTTTTTCCGGCGACTTGGGTTGTCGTGATACACCAATCCTGCCTGATCCGGATATCCCTGATTCATGTGATCTTCTTTTCCTCGAATCAACGTATGGAAATCGTCTCCATGAAGGCCGGGAAGATCGTTTAGCTCGATTGGAGGAAAAACTGTTTAAGGCATTGGCCGATAACGGCAAAGTTTTTATCCCGGCTTTTTCCCTGGGACGCACCCAGGAAATTCTTTTCGAGCTTGACAGGTTGTTTTCAGGCAAGAAGTGGCAAGGTAAAAAAGTTCCTGTGTTTGTTGACTCTCCTCTTGCCTTGAAAATAACGGAAATTTACTCCCGACTTGATCAGTTCTGGGATAAAGAATCAAAAAAGCTTCAGGCCTCGGGCGACCATCCCTTTGATTTTAACAACCTTTATTCTGTAGCCCGCTTCAGGGACCATAAAACCTTGCTTGCAATCCCTGGCCCGGCCATCATCATTGCCGGCAGCGGTATGTGCACCGGCGGCAGAATTATTGATCACCTGATTTCCGGCCTGATGGATCCTCACAATGATATCTTTTTCGTCGGTTATCAGGCCCACGGCACACCCGGCTATGATATGATAAAGTATGGCCGGCAGCCAAATGGCTATGTCCGGCTGCAAGGCGAAAAAATCCCGATACGTGCTCATGTGGAACAACTGACCGGCTATTCGGCCCACGCGGACCAGCAAGGGTTAATCGATTGGGTACAATCGATGCCGGAAAAACCAGGCCGGATCAAACTCATCCATGGTGAGCCGCAGGCACAAAAAGTCATTGCGAAAAAATTGACATCTTATGGTTATAATCTCTTCAGTGAACCATTACCCATCACCCATCAGCTATGAATCATGTGTGAAAGTGTGAGAATGTGTGAGGAGAGTCCTTTTCGTGGATATACAACAGAAAATAAAGCAGCCTGAAAGTAGAAAACTGGAATTTTCTGAAAACCATTGCGCCTTTGCCAATGGCGCCGGTGGTGAGCTGATTCTGGGTGTTTCGGATGAAGATCGTCAAATAAAAGGAGTAGATGATCCTCTATTGCTGGAGGAACAACTTGCAAGTTCCATCCATGATGGAATATATCCCCCGGTCTCTCCATAAATATGCAGAGATAAAAAAGGAAGAGGAAGCCAGACAGAAAAAATGAAATATATCGCTAAGTTGAGAAAAGTATTAACCGGCGCTGAAGAGGCCTATTTATTTGGGTCTTATGCCAATAATACCGCAGATGAATATAGTGATCTTGACATTCTTGTTGTAAAAAAAACAAAAATTGATTTTTTTCATAGATTTAAGGAGGTTCCGGGTCTTTATGAATTGGGTGTCCCAATTGACTTACTCTTTTACACCCCGGATGAGTTTGCTGAAATGAAGAAGATTCGCAACCCTTTAATCGAAAATATAGTGAGAAATGGTCAAAGAATAATATGAAAAATAATGTTGAAGAGGCCAGGCGATGGTTGACCCAGGCGGCAAACGATTTACAGTTTGCCAAGGTAGCCATTAAAGAAGGCTACTTTTCCCAATGCTGTTTTATCTCTCAACAGGCAGCCGAAAAAGCGGTAAAGGCTGTTCATTACCAGCAAGGGGCCAGAATTGTTATTGGTCATTCCATCTTTCAACTAATCGGGAAAATTGGCGTGAAAGCGCAGAAAGGGTTAATAGAAACAGCAAAGCTGCTTGATCAATTTTATATAACATCTCGCTACCCGAATGGAATACCGGGCGGAGCGCCCTTTGAAGTATTTACACATAAACAGGCCGTGGAGGCAGTAGAAGGAGCTGAACAAATTTATCAGTGGGCAAATGATCAAATTCATATCTCATCATAGTTGAAGAGATTGACATCATCAAGATGGCCGAGGAACCACAGTGTCATTTCATAATAGAAAGCCTTGGTCTTTTTGGTTCTTATGTTTGAAATGAACAGCAGAAAGATAGTGATTTGGATCTTTTCGTAAGTTTTATTGACGGCAGTTTTTTTTAGTGGTTAAAGATGTGCCTGCAATGGTTTGCAGTCAGTGCGGAGAATCATTTGTTGAAATTGGAGTTGTGCGTGTTGTAGAAAAAATTGTAGAAGTTGCCAAGCATGATGGAGTTACTTTAGGCATTGTGAAATATAAGGCAGCAGCATAACCACTCAGCCTCCACCATGAACCATACGCCC
>JAGHCC010000230.1 GCA_021160685.1 Desulfobulbaceae bacterium
ATATGATGTGGACAATTAGAAAGGACTAATCTGGATCGTCTTGGCATGATAAAATCATATCATCGCCTGGCTAGAAAATCAAAAAACAAATCTGTCCCCTTTTTTCAGGTGGAACAATTTCTCCTGCCGAACGACAATTTGTGACTTTTGCGGCAATATCATTTCTTATCACGCCATCATTTCTATCGTCATTCCGCACCCGGAGTTGAAACTCCTTTACAGGATGCTTATCTTTTCGAGCATTCAGGGAAGTTTTGATCTTGCCGGACCGGTCTCTCTCCAGTTGCTCCTTTCCTGATCTTGCCGCAACTCGTCCTGAAAAATCATAAAGGAACAATCATGGTGGACTTAAAGGAACAATGGGATCTGGAAATGGCGCTGGCTGTTCTGGAAAACAAGACTGTTGACAGTAAACTCTGGGCTGAAGCCGTGGAATGGCTCCTTCTTTATGGCCCGCCGCAAATAAAAGAACTGGTCTCCCAGGCCTCCGGCATGGCCACACAGGAACATTTCCCGGAACTCAAAGCAAACTCTTACACTCCTGATGGTCAACCCTGTTATGATGTCAAGGCTATTGCCGATGCCCTTGGCCTGTCAAAAGAAGAGGTGATGAAAAAAATCGCCAAGATGGAAGAGAAGCAGGACGTTGTCCATCTCTATGAAGAATCAGAGACAGAAAAAATACAATAACAGCGCTCCTTCATTTCCCCCTGACAGATCATCATCTACTTAATCAACCGCGTTTTTTTTGTGTCGAATAATTTGCCCTGTTACGCGTTGCCTTTGAATCTCAATTCACCATTCTCTGAAAACTCAAACATTGGCCCCCAAGCCACTTCCCAACAATAGCCATCCAGATCGGCGAAGTATCCACTGAAACCACCCCAGAATGTTTCTTGTGGTTCTTTCATGACACGGGCACCAGCCGACTTCGCGCGTTTTATTATGGCAATGACGTCGTCCTTGCTGCGTACGTTGTGGGCAAGCGTGATTCCACTAAATCCACTGCGAGTGACTGGAACCTCAGAAGAGATGTCTTTTGCCAGATTCTCAAGCGGAAAAAGAGAGATCCACGTTCCCGGAAGCTCAATGAAGGTGACGCCATCATAGGAGGTGTTTGGAGGTGTACCGAGGACCGCTTCATAGAATTTCGTAGCTTTACGAAAATCAGCTACGCCCAGTGTTACCACGGTAACTCTTGGAATTTTCATGATTTTTTCATTGAAATATTACACGGAGAATACCAACCATCAGAGAATCTTGTAGAGCACAGCCGTGCCGTCCGATGGACATATTACGAAGCAGTCAAGTTCTTAATGAACGGTGTCACATAAATAATCAAAAAAAATATAACCCCAATCGAAACAGAACTGCCGATTGTCCAAATGAGTTTATCATGCATTGACATCCCCTGAAAGCTGCCTTGCTCGGAATCGTATTTTCCCCAAGAAATGGAGGTCCATATACGTTCGTAGAAATAGTACATGATCATTCTCGTCGAGTGATGATAGACAACAATCAGTGTGGCAATTATCGCAGCATTATTCCAAGTTGGTGGAACAATCAGAATAATGATATAGGCACCGATCCAAGTCCATACAACACCGATTATTCGCCAAATAAGAGATTTCAGGACTGATCGTCGTCTAAGTTCTGTAAATCCGGAATGCTTCACTATACAATTTCTCCATTCGTCGCCTATCTGCCGCAGATCAGGCGCAGATCAGGCGCGACTGTAAGCCGTCGCCTGCATCAGGATTGTTGTTACCTTCATCATTCTTTTACGCCCCCTCATCAAGACCTTCAAGATACCTTTCAATGGCCATAATCTGCCGAGAGTGAACCACCATGAAAACTTTGTTGCCGGGATAAAGCCGGTCATTGCCCCTGGGAACAACCATTCTATCGGAATCCTGGTCGATGAGGCCGGCAAAAACGCAGTGTTTTAAAAAAGCCTTTTGCCGGGCCAGCTCCTGGATCGTGATTCCGGCATGGGGCCAATGCATAGGAAGCTCAAACATGATGAGCTGGGCCTTATCGTGTTCAATGGAGGTGATGACCTTGATTTTCGGACTTTCGAGTTCAATGATCACCTTATGCCTGAACATGGAACTCATATCGCAGATGCTGGTGGCGCCCGCCATTTGGAATGCGTCGGCATAAGCCGGGTCGCGCATTTTAACAATGATCCTGGAGACCCCGCAACTATGGGCCAGCAGGGAAAAAGTGAGATTGTCCGCGTCATGATAGAGGGTGGCCAGGGCCACATCCGCCTTTTCAATTCTCGCTTCATGCAGAATCTCCATATTACGCGCGTCTCCCTGAATTGTGACAATGCCGCTGTGGGCATAAAGCTCTTCACAGACCTGACGGTCATGATCAATGACCAACACATCATGCTTATGATCCAAAAGTTCTCTTGCCACGGTGGAACCGGCGATGCCGCCGCCTGCAATGACGATATACATAATTTAAGTTCTCCTGTAAATATTCGGATTGGGTTAAAAAAATAGTCTAACCACCGAAGTGTAAATATTTGACAAGCGCCCCAAATTGGGCGCTTATCGAATATTTACCTTCTCCTTAGAAGAGTTCCAAACAGCACAGCCAAGGGGATAATTTCAAGACGCCCTGCCAGCATGCCGAAAATGTAGGTTAATTTGATGACCCAGTGCAATGAAACCATTTCATGAACTGAAAAATAAAACGGTCCCATATTGCCCATTGCCGAGGCCATTCCGGACAGTCCCTGCCAGGGACCGAGGTTAGAGAAAGCGCAGGTGATAAACGCTCCTCCGACAATAATCGTCATCCACATCCAGAAAAGGGCGGCCACCCGCTCAATCTCGGCCGGGGAGATGACCTTTCCTGAAATGACCAGGGGAACAACAGCCGCACGGGGCAGGAAGATGCGTTTCAGCTGAACTGCAAAAAGCTTGCTAAGCAGGCCAATTCGCAGCACCTTGACTCCGCCTGCCGTTGATCCGACACAGCCGCCGACAATCATCAGCGTAAAAAAAACCTGTTTACTGAGCGACGGAAAAAACGGATCATTAATATCGGTTGTCAGGTAGCCGGTGCTGGTTAACAATGAAGCGACCTGAAACAGGGCGGTACGAAAGAGATCATGCACTCCACTCACATCCCATGTCTGGGTTGCCGCGAAAACCCTGCAGTGATCCAGGCAGACGAGCAGCACGGCTCCGCCCGCAATCATCCAGTAAAAACGGATTTCAAAACCCGTAAACAGGGCCTTGAAATCACCGGTTATCACCGCAAAATGGATGAGAAAACTGATGCCGCCGGCCAGCATGAACAGGACTGCGAAATATTCAATAAGCCAGGCATGAGGATAGTTATTTTGCGACCAGTAAGAAAGGCTTGCGTCGTGAGTAGAAAATCCGCCGGTTGAGATGCAGGTAAAACAATGGTTCACGGCATCAAAACAGTTCATTCCCGCCATCCAAAAGCATAAAAAGGAGCTTATCGTAAACATGATATAAAGCCCCCAGAGGATCTTCATGGTATTGAAAATACCGGGAAC
>JAGHCC010000315.1 GCA_021160685.1 Desulfobulbaceae bacterium
AAATAACCTGGCCCTTGAGATGCGGCAGCGGCAGTATCGCCCCAAGCCGGACGGCCAATTACTGAAATCGCTGGAAGTGATGGATTCGGCCCCGATGCCCGATGCGGTCCTGGAACAGGCCGAAACCGCCACGCTTGTCAGAAAGGCCCTCTCCCAGCTCAATGAAAAAGAACAAGCCGTCCTCAAGGGAAATATATCGAGGACCATCCCGCTCGCCAGATAGGCAAAACCCTGAAGATCAGTGAAAAGGCCGTGCACAACCTTTTGTATCGAGCGCGTATATCCCTGCGTGAAAAGTTAATCCAGTTGGCACCTCACTTCAATGAGGAGCAAACCTTATGAAAAAACAGACCGAACAATTTGAAAACAACATTTCCCGTCTTCTCAAGACAGGCCGGGAGTCAAAGATGCCCTCCCAAGAGTTTACGAATAATCTGATCGATGAAGCCCTGAACGAGCTTAAAACCGACCAGCACAGGCGGCAGAAAAGGAGCCAAGCTATGAAACATCGTTTACCAAGTGAATTAAAATTTGTTGCTATGTTTGTTATTTGCGGCGGTTTAGTTTCATTAATATGTGCATTAATTCTTGTAGGAGGAAACATTCAAAGCAAGTTTGCGATGCTTGAATCAGAGATCGATGGACCTTCAGGATCCCAAGACCAAGTGCCCGTTCTTGATCTTCGAGGAACGGGTATTGCTCTCACAGTTCGAGGTCCACATGACGATATGCCGGTTTCCATGGACTCAAGAGGTACAGTTTTGAACCGTAGCAAACTCGGAGGAATGAGGATTGATGAAATTACACCCGCCTATCCCATGGCACACGGGGGAACACGGCCCCCCAACGGCGAGGATGTCGATGCAATGTTCTTTAAGACTTATGGCGTCAACCCCTTTATCGATACCGAAGATGACCACCTCTCGACCTTTGCGATCGATGTAGATACGGGCAGCTACACCGTATGCCGCCGCTATCTGACCGAGGGCAACCTGCCGCCGAAAGAGGCCGTTCGGGTCGAGGAGTTTGTCAATTACTTCAAATATGACTATGACGCGCCTCAGGAAGAGACCTTTGCGGTCTATACCGAGGCCATGCCCTGGTCGTTCGGGCCGCAGCGCAAGAATACCTATCTCATGCGGATTGGTCTCAAGGCCATGGAAGTCACTGACGAAAACCGGAAACCCGCCGTCCTGACCTTCGTCATCGATGTATCCGGCTCCATGAACCGCGAAAATCGTCTGGGCTTAGTCAAGCGAAGCTTAGAGCTGCTCATCGACAAACTCTGCCCCGAAGATAAAATCGGCATCGCCGTCTATGGCTCCCGCGGCATAAAAGTCCTCGACCATACGGGGTTGGAGAACAAGGCGGCGATTCTGCAGGCGATCCGCTCACTGCATTCAGAGGGCTCGACCTATGCCGAGGAAGGCATTCGCATCGGCTACGAAATGGCCGAAGAAGCGTTCATTCCCGGCTTTATCAACCGGGTCATTCTTTGCTCGGACGGTGTGGCCAATGTCGGCAACACCGGAGCCGACAAGATCCTTGAAATCATCAAGGACAAGGCCGACAAGGGCATCACGCTCTCATCGCTTGGATTTGGGATGGGCAACTACAACGATATCTTGCTGGAACAGCTTGGCGACAAGGGCAACGGCTACTACGCCTATATCGACACCATCGACCAGGCCCGCCGCCTGTTTGGCAACTTAACCGGTGCCTTGCAGGTCGTCGCCCGTGATGTCAAGATTCAGGTGGACTTTAACCCCGAAGTGGTCCGCAGCTACCGCCTCATCGGCTATGAGAACCGCGATGTAGCGGACAAAGATTTTAGAAACGATACCGTTGACGGCGGCGAGATCGGAGCCGGTCACAGTACGACCGCTCTCTATGAATTAAAACTCTGGCCTGAAAAAGCAGGTCAAGTAGCCACCACCCAGATTCGCTACAAAGACGCGGATACCTATGCGGTCACCGAGATCGCCGCTGATTTTGGCTCCGAAGACATTCAGGCAAACACTGAGACAATCAGCCCGTCCTTTGCGCTAGCCACCGTGGCCACAGAGTTCGCCGAAATCCTCCGCGAAAGTTACTGGGCCAAAGGGGCATTGTTGCAGGATACACTCCTCAAGGCCCAGCGGCTCAGCAGCGAACGCCCCGGCGATGCGGATATCATCGAACTGACCGACCTGATCGCAAAAGCCAGCCGCTACCTGCAAAACAAACAACCCAAAGTTGAGAACGGATTCCCGGAATGAAAAGTAAGAATAACAAATACATCGTTTTAAGAACTCAAAAGCATTTCAATCGTTTTGTATTCGCATTTGTTCTCGCCGCCTGTCTATGTCAACCGTGTCTTGCCAACCCCATTGCGATGGATTTTTTCGGCCCGGGAACCGGCCATAGTGTTGTATCGGATCCGATTGGTATTCTATTGGTGGATTTACTGGTTGACCTGTCCGTGCTTACGGTCGGTTTCATCCTAATACAGAAAGCTCGTTGTCTCAAATCCGTACGAATTGTTCCCTATCTCATTCTTGTCGTTATAGGCGGGCTGCTGATCGACGAAGCAGCCCTTTTTGTGAAGCGGTTATTGCACATCACGAATCAGACAGACTGGATAATGTTTGATAGTGCGGTGTCGTTTGGTGAGGAATTACCTTATGGCCTTTGGGGCGTTTCTGTTTTCACTTTTTTGCTGTTAGCGGCATTCAACTATTTTCTTTGCTCTGCATTCTACAAATTTTCACGCAAAGAAACCGCGACCATCGCAATCCTGATGGGATTCTTGACGCATCCGGATTTTTACAGTGCCTATTCGTGGATGCCGATCGTTTGGTTTTTATTGTTTCTGCTTTTTTATTCTTACACACGAAAACCCCATCAGTTAAAAAAGGGTTCAATGACATCCCAACAGGCCAGCCCAGCCGTTTCCGCGACAAAGGTCGCCTGCCAAGACAAACACCCCAAGCCAGAGAAGGACTTCCCGGAATGAAATCGTTATCCTGTAAATCCCGTCAAAAACCTATTCCGTGTCCCCAGTGTCTTCGGTGGTTAATTCCTTTATTCGTGTCTTTTCGTGTTCGTTCGTGGTTCTATTTTTCGTGCTTTTCGTGGCAAATACACTGTGGTAACTACGGGGTTTCGCAAAAAAGTAAAGTTTTTATCGGAATT
>JAGHCC010000152.1 GCA_021160685.1 Desulfobulbaceae bacterium
CTGCGCACGGCATTGATGGTCTGCCAGGCAATGAGCATTGCCATGACTGTGGTTTTTCCGGCACCTGTGGCCAGCTTTAGTGCCAGTCGCATCAATTCCGGGTTGGCGTCGTTGTTAGCATTAGCAAGATGGTCAAGAAAGAACTTACCTCTCTTTCCAAGTTTAGGCGCTACCTCTATGAGCCAGATTGCTACCTCTGCAGCTTCTACCTGACAAAAAAATGGTCGGATTCCACTAAAACTATGATGCCGCCAATGCTTCAAAAGACGTGCAGTTTCCGGGGTGACTTTCCAATCATTTGAATTGGGAATAGCTCGCCATTCATCCACTTCCTGACGCAACTTATTAATGATGGGAGTGGGGTCATACTGTTGCCATCCACTGGATAAGCCATGATCAACAAAAAGCTTCTGCTGGATTCCCTTACCTTTCCGTTTTTTGGGTTTAGGGATTGGGGTAATGAATTCAGCTTTCCGACGCTGTTCGATGATTTGCTGGGTCGGCTGTCCCAGGTCATCCAGTTCCCAATGCCTGGCAGGGTAGTCGTAGGGTGAGTTAAGAATGGGGCGTTCGAAGAATTGATTACTCATGTATTCCTTGTTCTCGTAGTTTTCATGCGAAATGCTCCGAAATAGTTACAGCAACAAAACACAATAGAGAAGATATGGCAGTGTAATAAATCCTATAATTTTATCTCTTTTTTTACAATTACTACATATTTCTTACTCAAAAGAAGCGTATCCGGTTTTTATCCTGGGATTTCAATGCCCCATAAGGGTCAAGATATTTCCAAAAGATTTTGACTCCGATTCAGACCAGAAAATGTCAGAGCGAATTTGAATAACTACATATTAAGTTCACTGGAAGGATACAAAATCCCAAATATCTGCCTGATCCCTTCAAGCAACCGTAGGGTCGGCCGTGAAACGAGGGCCTCATCAATGAGATAAATCTTTCCTTCCCGCACCGCTTTAATGGCCATGAATCCGGGCTCCAGCCTGATGGCTTCAAGGAAAAAAAGGGGGACAGAAATTTTTTTGTGCATTTCTTGAGTCAAGATATTTCCAAGAACGGGAAATTCCTGCCAAGGAATTTGGAATATAGTTATACACTTTTGAGATACGGTGGAAACTAAAGTCTGCCCAAGCAATGCTTTTTTATTACTTTAGATATGTCTCAACCCAGTGGTGTTCACGTTCCAACCGCATCTTTGGTGTAGCGATGGGGATATTATGGGCTCTTAATTCCTCCAAAATTTTTTGTAAAACTTCAGAACGAATTGTTGTCCTCTTTCGCACATCCTCAATGCGATAGCGTGCTTCAACCAGGATACCGGTCAGCATATTTCCCTGTGAATCATCAAGAGAACGTATGATGGTTTGAGCGGTGTCAGGCAGAACACCATGACAGGATGCCACCGCATCGTTTGTGATTTGTTTTGTCAGGTTTAAATCTGCGTCATAATCAACCTGAAAACGAATTCGGACTCGGACAGGACTCTTTTGGTATGAAAAATTAGTGATAACCGAGTTCGCTAAAAGTGCATTGGGATAATTTATATAGACCCCGTCCGTGTTTTTAATTCGTGTCCTTCGTAGGCCAATATCAACAACATCGCCCCAACCTCCCCAGTGACTGCCAATTTTTTCTATCTTTACTCTGTCACCAATACGAATTGGTTGATCGGCTATAAGGAAAATGCCGGCCAATACATCGGCAATGGTCTCCTTTGCAGCAAAACCTAATGAGACGCCAACTATTCCAGCTCCGGCCAGGAGCGGTGAAATATGAATACCATTAATCTTTAACAGGAGAGTCGCTATGCAAAATAGGGCAAAGATACCGAGGAATTGTTTGACAAAATAAACAAGACGGTCATCAAGATCGTTAGCCGTCGAAGCAGCCAGGCTTTGCAATTTCTTTATTATGAAAGATCGGCAAAGAGTATAACAGGCAAAGGCAAGAATGAGTACGGAGATAGATTTGTAGAAATTATTAAGATGGCCCCATATTTCAGTAAGTGTTTCCATGCAATGTTCCTAACCCAGGTAACCTGGGATTTTTAAAGATTCCAGACTCTTTTCAGCGCCCATTGACTGTTTGCCGTTGCACAACAATAAATAATATTATTAAATGTCTTTATGAAACTATAGCTTTTGCTGTTTAATGAACCAAAATAACGGGCTGGTATTTATTATTTTTTGGCAACTACCTAGCAGGTTCACATTCCAATAGCTGCCAGTTATTTAGCTGGGAGTTTCTCTAGCTTAAAATCAGGAGACACAACAATGCGCAAACGAATCATCACCCCAGTTCAGCAAGAAACCGCATCCCCTGACCAGGACTGGTTGAACATGGAGGGGCTCGCGGAGGTGGAAATCACCTCGGAGGACGCCGCTCATCCAATTGAATCCGCGTTGCTGCCTGGTCGGGTTTCAGGGTGGCGTGCCGCAGGGCCAGGGAAACAGACGATCCGGCTTCTATTCGCTTCTCCACAACGGCTCCAACGAATCTGGCTGAACTTCGTGGAGACTCACACTGAGCGCACACAAGAGTACGTTTTGCGTTGGTCGCCGGATGGCGGGCAGTCGTTTCAAGAAATCGTGCGACAGCAGTGGAACTTCAGTCCCCAAGGCGCAACCAGCGAGACGGAAGACCATCACGTCGAGCTCCCGGCCGTCACTGTGCTCGAGTTGAGCATTATTCCGGACACAAGTGGAGGAAATGCGATCGCTTCTTTGGCGCAGTTGCGGCTTGCCTGACCTCGCGTTCCGCGCTTCTACGGCCGGTTAGCGCCAAGGATACAAAATTCCGAATATCTTCCTGATCCCTTCAAGCAGCCGCAGGGTCGGCCGTGAAACAAGGGCCTCATCAATGAGATAAATTTTCCCTTCCCGAACCGCCTTAATGGCCATGAATCCGGGCTCCAGCCTAATGGCTTCAATGCTGATTTTGTTCATCACGCCTTTCTGGGCCAGAAAAACGTCAATTTCAGAACCTTTTGCCAAAATCCGTTCCTTGCCATAATAACCGATATTTGAATTCCGCACTCGCACCGCGTCGGCAGCGACATTCCTGCCGCCCGCTGTCTCCAGGGCAAAGATGGCAAGAGAGGAAGGAGCAAAGGTTTTCATTTTAGGATGAATGGCTTCAAAATAAACATTTTTTCGCTGATCAGAAGGGACGGCTGAAACCTTGGCGCTTATTTCAGCCCTGCCCTTTTCAAAATCACGGATCATTTTTTCTGCCGCATCATGCCTGCCGGTCAATTCTCCCAGATTCCGCCAGTAGGCAAACATCGACTCCACGGAAGTCGGCTGAAGAGAGACCACAGTGATGCCCGCCTTTTCAAGCTGGCCGATCAATTTGGGATATGATCTGCTGATCATGGGACGGACAAGGACAAGATCGGGCCGGGCCGCGATGAATTTTTCTGCATCCTCCCGGTAATGAAAAGAATCCTTTTTTCGAGCCGCCTCCGGATAAACGCCGTTTCTACTTACCCCGATTATTTCTTCATCAAGCCCCAGGGAAAACAGATTTTCCGTATGAGCCGGATAAAGGGAGATGATCCGGCAGAAAGGTCTGGAAAAATTGACGCTCCGGCCATCCGCATCGACAAGAGTGGCGGCATGGCCACTCGGCACGAAAAACAAGACAAAAAAAAGAGTAAAAAAAAGGGATTTGCTAGTCTTTGACATTTAAAATTGTGACATCATCTGTAAAAATCCCCCCTGGCCCCCCTTTAAAAAAGGGGGGAATGAGGGAATTTTCTATTTATTAAGACATACGGCAAATTAGCAAGTTCAACTGTCATGAACCTTTACTCAATTTCATGACGTTTTCCACTGCAAGGAGACCTGATGGCTCCCGGAAAATTCGTTCCAGCCTGTTCTGCATCTGACCCCGAACACATCGAAAATTTTTTCAGGAACAAGAATATCTTCAGCCGGGCCCTGGGCAAAGATCTTTCCACCTTTAAGTAGAAAAATTTCGTCACAGAAGGCTGCGGCCTGATTAAGATTATGAATGGCGGCGATCACGGTCACAGACTGCTTTTTAACCCGTTTTTTCACGACATTAAAGATCTGCCGGGTATGAAGAACATCAAGGTTTGCCGTGGCCTCATCCATGATAAGAATGGGCGTGTTCTGGGCCAGGGCCCGGGCGGCAATGACCCGCTGTTTTTCTCCGCCGCTAAGCGCTGTCACAGGCCGATCGGCCAACTCCGCCACACCAATGGCCTCCATGGCCTCCTGAACAATGGCCAGATCATCCTCATCCGGCGCGCCGAATCGGGGAATATAAGGATGGCGGCCCATGAGAACGACCTCAAATACGGAAAAATCAAAACCTGCCCTGAACTCCTGGGGAATAAGCGCTATTTCCCGGGCCAGTTTCCTGCGGGGATAGCTGGGCAGGGGCTTGCCGTGCAAAAACACACCGCCATTTGTCGGCCGGAGATTGCCGATCATCAGATCAAGCAGGGTGGTCTTGCCGGAACCGTTGGAGCCCAGCAGTCCGTAAAACTTCCCCGGCTCAAGAGCAAGGCTGATTTCATGCAGTACCTCCCGACCGGGATAGTGAAATGACAGACGATCCACCTCAAGAAGCGTCATCATCCCTGCTCCTGTTGTTTTCTACGGAAAATATAGCAAAAAAACGGTCCGCCGATAAGGGCGGTCAAAACACCGATGGGCACCTCGGAGGGCAACACCGCCCGGGTGATGGTATCGGCAATCAGTAAAAGAATGGCCCCGGCCAGAAAAGAGGCAGGCGCAAGTGCGCGGTTATCCGGCCCCAGAATAAAACGCATAAGATGCGGCGTGATGAGGCCGATGAAACCGATTATGCCGGAAACGGCCACGCAGGTGGCGGTCACCAGGGTACCGCAGACCAGCAGGATTTTTCTCGTTCGCGAGGTATCAACGCCAAGGGACTCGGAAGTGCGGTGACCGAGAGCCATAATATTGAGATCCCGGCCATAAAAAAGAGCAACCGCCAGACCAAAACAACCGGCAGCAGCGGTCATCGCCACATCAAGCCAAGTCTTGGAGGCAAAACTTCCCATAAGCCAGAAAATTATGACGCCAACCTGTTCATCGGCAAGATGCTTGATAAAACCGATTCCGGCCGACAGAATGGCTGCCACGATCACACCGGATAAAATGAGGGTATTAGTACCAAGGCGGCCATCAACCGAAGCCAGCCAAAGCACGACAAACAGGGTGGTCACAGCGCCGCTGAAGGCCAGAAGCGGCACGGAACAAGATCCCAGAAAAGAGAGATTAACCAGCAGACCAAGGCAGGCCCCGAAGGCGGCTCCGGAAGATACCCCCAGGGTGTAGGGATCGGCC
>JAGHCC010000114.1 GCA_021160685.1 Desulfobulbaceae bacterium
TAATACTAAAAAATCATTATGTCATTTATTTTTTAGAACTTTTTTAAAAGTTATTGAATAAAAAAGAAAACGAATCAATGTTGTTAAGAAACGATCTCGCTTTTACTTCACAATTCCATTATTATTTCCGCCTCAATAACAAAACAATTCAAATTTACGCTAACAAAATATAGAAAACACAGAGCGCACAGAGTTCACAGTAACTTCTCAATAAATGGTGGCAACCTAAAAAAAATCCCCCTTTAATAAAGGGGGATGTTGTCGGTATGCCAATACTTATTGAGAAGTTACAGTTCACAAAGGCAACTTGTTGTAATAAAGAAGAGTTCTCTGTGATCTCCGTGCGCTCTGTGGTGGGAAAAGACTTTTTACAGATTCATCAAAAGTAACCAATCACGGGGTAAAACTCCCAAGTTTTTTGTGAAACTCCTTCAAAGTTACATGCCGTTATGACACGACAAACTGTATGCAGAAGATGTGGAACCTGTTGCCGCAAAGGTGGACCGGCCCTTCATGATGAAGATCTGGAACTGCTGCGTGACGGGGATCTGGTTTATCAAGATTTGCTAACGATCAGAAAAGATGAACCGGCCTACTCTCCATTGACAGATCAAGTTGAGCCGGTAACAAAAGAACTTGTAAAAATTTCAGGACAGGGCCAATCATGGACATGTCGGTTTTATGACCCGGCCCACTCATCCTGCACCATCCATTCCCACCGACCTCTTGAATGCCGCCTGCTCAAATGTTGGGATACAAATGATATTATGGGGGTGATTGGAAAAAATACAATCACCAGACTGGATATCATTGGCGAGACAGACCCCATGGCGGCCTGGATTTACGAGCATGAAAAAAAATGTCCGTACCGAAAGGCCAATTCTCTCCTGGAGGCTCTTTCTTCATCGCCACACCCATCCCCTCTTCTCACAGAACTGACCGCCATCATCCGGGAAGATTTGGCAATACGAACGAGAGCTGTGGCCCAGTTCCATCTATCACTTCCATTGGAGCTTTTTTATTTCGGCCGGCCGGTCTTTCAGGTAATCAGGGTGGAGGGATTAAATTTTTTTGAAAAACAGGGAGAAATCCATGTTGATTATGTGAACCGGGCTTGAAAACTGAAACTCTCAAAGAGGTTTCCCCTCAGCCCCTTTGTCCCTCTGTTCAGACCCGTCCCCAACCCCGTTCTTCCCTTTGCTTTTCACAGCAAAAAGCGATTGATCCGCTAATCCCAGAATCGTGGTAAGATCATCCCCGTCGTCGGGAAAAGTCGCGACACCACAACTGACGGTCAGGCGGACATCTAAATCTCGATCACCAAGATAATGTGTCGAAGCAATTGCAACCCGGATTTCCTCCGCCTTTTCCATTGCCTGTATTTTATTGAAACCCGGCAGAACAACGACATACTCATCACCGCCATAACTGACGCCAAAGGCCGGTTCCAGAATCAGGCTCCGGATAGTCGCCGCAATCTCGGCAATGGCCTCACTACCATCAAGATGACCATGAGTATCCACCACACGTTTGAAATTATCTATATCCATAAAAACCAGGGACAAAGGTATATGGGTGGCTTTGGAGGCCTCAATCTCAAGACTCAGGGCCTGGTAAAGATAACGGGTGTTGTAGAGGCCGGTCAAATCATCATGAATGGCAAGATCCTGAAACTTTTCAGCGCTTTTCCTGAGTTCTTCCTGGGCTCGTCTCAGGGCAAGCTGGGTTCTGACCCTGACCTGCAGCTCCGGAATGGTAAAAGGCTTGGTGATATAATCATTGCCTCCTGCTTCAAATCCGGCGACAATATCGGACTCATCTGTCCTTGCCGTGATAAAAATAACCGGAATACTTTTCAACCGTGGATCTTCCTTCATTTTCCGGCATAAAGCAAAACCGTCCATGCCCGGCATGGCCACGTCCAAAAGCATGAGATCGGGTATGGTTTCCTGGACAATCTCAAGGGCCTCGGCGCCACTTTCTCCAGCCAGCACCTCATAACCTTCTTTTTCAAGCAGGCTTGCCAGAAGAGAAAGGTTTGCTTCAGTATCGTCAATAATCAGTATTGTATTGCCGGCTTTGTTCATTTGTAACTCTTCAAATATATGCAAAAAACTTTAAAAAACTCGAAATGTAACTGTTCAGCAGTGCACCCCAAGGGCACTTCCTGCGGGGCGCCCCAGATGTACACCCTAAAGGGCATAAACTCCAGCAGGCTGGAGATGACACCGCTTCGCTGTTATAGTAGTCCTATGTGAGTCAGCCTGATCGCGTTCAGAGGTAAGCGCAGACTCCGTGGGGTGCTGCTGAACAGTTACGTTCATTTTTTATTTCCATACATGAAATCAAGGGAACTGACCGCCTGCTTCAAAGCGGACAATTTTGCCTGCTTGGCTTTCTCAAGAACTTCTCCACAGACCATGGCTATTCCTTCAAAATCATGTTCGCGGGCAACCTCAATTAACTCTGCGGCCTGCTTTTTCACCCGGGTCAAATTTCTTTGTCGAACAGCTCCGAGAAGTTTTTCAATGAGCTCCAGGATGTGCGGAAACTTTTCAAGTTCCGTCAGTGAAGGCAGAACGGGTTCTTCCGGGACAGCTTCATGATCTCCGGTCTCGGCAATATCATGGGCCGGCAAAAATCTGCGGATACAGGCCTCCATCTGCCGCTTTTTCAACGGTTTTGACAGAAAGGCATCCATACCAGACTCCAGGCAGCGTTCCCTTTCCCCCTTCATGACATTTGCCGTCAACGCAACGATGGGAACAGTCAACCCGGCCTCTCTCAATGCAATTGTCGCTTCCATGCCATCCATTTCGGGCATCTGCAGGTCCATTAAGATGAGATCATACATGGTTGCCTTGGCCATTTTAACAGCCCGAAGACCATCAGCGGCAACGTCCACCACATGGCCCATTTTTGTTAACATCCCCCTTGTCACAACCTGGTTCACATACTGGTCCTCGGCCAGCAGAATTGACAGGGGCAAAACGTTTTCATGAAATCTCGGCTCCGGGACAACCAGATCACCGGTAGTCCGGCGATGACGGACAGTATTAATCATTTCAGCCAGCACCTTGATCCTGAGAGGCTTGGTCAGAAAACCGTCGCAACATTCCCTCTCAGCCTTGCTGGCAAGACGAATATCCCGGGAAACACCAATTAAACGAATTTTTTGATCACCGGCCCGGCTGCGCATTTTTTTTGCACAGTCACAGATATCGATTTCAGCCAGTTTGATATCAAATAGAATGATATCAAACAAATTCTGTTCAGACAGCAATGTCAATACCTCGGCCGGATCCGTAACCGTGGCGGTCACGGCTCCCAGTCCGACCAGCATGTGCTGATGAATGGCAAGGGCCTTGGGGTTGTCATCAACAATCAACACCTTCAAACCCTGAAGATCACCATACTCCTCCGTTTCCAGGTCCTGTTGTTCCGGGTCAAGATCAAACCAGATTGCAAACTGAAAAGTCGAGCCAACACCCACATGGCTCTCTACGGCGATCTCGCCGCCCATGAGTTGGACGATCCTCTGAGAAATAGTCAAACCAAGGCCGGTGCCGCCATATTTTCTCGTCGTGGAACCATCTGCCTGGTTAAATGATTCAAAGATATCAGCCAGCTTATCCCCGGGGATGCCGATTCCCGAGTCACTTACTGAAATCTGTAGCAAAATTCTTTCCGCCTCTTGCTTTACAACCTCTATGGTAACGACGATTTCTCCCTTGGCGGTAAACTTCATGGCATTGGCCAGGAGATTCAGCATCACCTGTTTCAGCCGGGTGGGGTCACCGATCACCTGCGTAGGCATGGGGTCAAAATCACAGAGGATCTCAACGGGTTTACTCTCCTTTTTTGCATTAATTAAATCACAGGCATCAAGAACGATCGTGGCTGGTTCAAAAGGGGTTTGCTCAAGCTCCATTTTTCCTGATTCTATTTTTGAAAGATCAAGAATTGAGTTAATCAGTACCAGTAAGGTGTCGGCGCTGGCACGGATCATATCGATAGCGTTTTTCTGATCCGGAGTCAGGTCTTCATCTCCCATCATTTCAGCAAAACCGATGATGCCGTTCATGGGAGTTCTGATTTCGTGGGACATGTTAGCCAGAAATTCACTCTTGGCTCTGGCAGCGGCTTCTGCGGTTTCCTTGGCCAGGGTCAAGGCCTCTTCCACCCTTTTTCGTTCATGTATTTTCCGAGCCAGCGACCTGTTCCTGAAAATAACAAGGAGAATAATTATCAGGGCAACACTACCGGAACCAAAAAAAATCCATCTGACCTTTGATCTGGCAATGGATTTATGGTTGGAAACCGGCTCAGAAAGGGAGGACTGGCTGGTTCGTTCCTGGTGAACAGAAACAGCGGCAACATGGGCAACAGCAATGAGAGACAAAAACAGAACCAAAAATATTGCGCTCTTTGTGAAATAGGAAAATATCCGTTTGACGAAGTTCATTTTTTAAATGGGGACTTAAACTGTGGAGATTAGGGAGCTGTATTATCCATTTTTCAAAAATAGGATTGACATTTTCACTCTTTTTTCATGAAATAAAAGGAAGAGATGTACAAATGTCTATTTTCCAGACAAAAGAACAGGGATTAGAGAAATTTCTTTGTAACAAAATTATACTATTTCCGCACATTTTTCTCCCCGTAATTCAAATTATACATCTCTGATCTTTTTTACTTACCAAACAAACTTAAAACAGACAAAAGGCACCTTAAAACATTTGCATAAACAAAGAACTTAACAAAACATATTCAAAACAACCCACAGGAACAACTCACCGCCTTTTACAGGTTTCAACTAATTTTCAGCATGTGTCATTATTGTTAAAAAAATGAAAAAAATATGTGAAAATTTTTCCCTGCGAACCATTATCTTCTTGTCCCTTTTTGCTATCGGCGTTTTCCCTCTTGTCCTGTTCATCTCCGTTAATCTTCCCACTGTCTTGAATAAATTAGAAACAAACGCGGAAAAAGAAAATATCAGCAAACTTTTCCACCTTTCCCAAAAAACACAAAATATTATTGAAAGACGAAAAGAAAGTCTCCGGGTTATAAGCCTGATACCGGGCGTCCGGGACATGGCAGGCATGAAAACTGATGATTCCATCCCTGTTTCTCTCCGGCGAAAAAGAATAAACCTTCTACTGACCTCCTGGTTTAATGATGAAACGGATGTTGTCGGACTCACCATTCTTGACAATGAAGGCCGGGAACGGCTCCGCATAAAACGAAATGATGCGGGCGTACTGGCATTAATGCTACCGGAAGAACTAACAAACCAGAAAGAATCCTCTGTTTTCAAGGAAAGCAGCAGCGTTGAGCCAGGTTCGGTTTTTGTCGGCGAAATTGTCTCCAAGACTTCATCACAGCAAATCAAACATACTCACAGTATAAAAATATACCTTGGCATTCCTATTGTCAGTAATGAAAAAAATACTCGTGGTGTGGCGTTTCTTGACATCGATCTCATGAGCCTACTTTCTCAAAGTGATATCAAAAATCTGATCCTTGGGGATGGCACCTATATCTATTGTCCATACCATTCCGGCCATCACTCCGCATCAAGTCATAGCCATGTGGGAAATACTGCATTTGATGACTTTCAAGAATTAAAACAAGCCATGGAAAAAAACACCAGCTGTATTGTCACGGATCAGCAAGGTGAAACATTTGCCTGGGCACCGATTTTAAAAGACCAGCACCCTGAGCACTCCTTGTGGGCCGGGCATATCGTTGATACGAAAGAAGTTGAAAGGTGGATGTGGGATTTTCTCTACAAATTCGTTGCTATCTTTCTTTTGCTGATCTGTCTTATCTTTCTGGCAGCCATAAAAATTTCCGCCAAAGGCGCCCGATTCAGACAAAACCTGACGGACGGTTTACAGCAACTTTTAAATACCGAAAAAACAGTTCGCTTTGATTGGCACGGGCCACAGGAGGTGAAAGAACTTGGCAAGGAACTGACTGATCTTGCCGAACGTTATGTGGGCACAAAAAAGGCGGGCAAAATATTTGAGAAAAAAATTAAATCTTTAAGCCACCGTACGGAAATGATCCTCAATTCTGCGGCCGAAGGAATTTTAAGCATCAACACGAAAGGAGAAATTTCCTTTGCCAATCCAGCCGCAGCCAGGATGTTCGGTTTCAAGATTCATGAACTGATAAGCGAGGATCTGCACAGCCTGCTTCACTATCTGCGCAAAGACCGCAGCCAGTTTCCCAGTGAAGACTGCCCATTCTGTCAAGCCTTGAAAAAAGGTCCAGTGGATATCCGGACTGAAGATGTATTTTGGAAAAAAGACGGCTCGATGATTCATGTTCATTACAGCACTTCCCCCATATGTGATGAAGATGGGGGGACGAAAGGCGCTGTAATGTGTATTCAGGATATCAGTGAACGAAAACAGGCGGAAGAAAAAATGACTCAGCTCCAGGCCCAGCTTCTTCAGTCTCAGAAGCTTGAGGCTATCGGCACCCTGGCTGGCGGGGTGGCCCATGATTTCAATAATCTACTGACTCATATTACCGGATTCAGTGATATTCTGCTGATAGAAATGGCAAAGAACGATCCACAACGTAAACATGTTAAAATCATAAAAAATGCCGCCATGCGTGCCGGTGGCCTCACCCGACAGCTTTTGACCTTCAGCCGTAAACAATCAGCTATACCGCAGTTTCTCGACTTGAACATGCTGATTAAAAATATGGAAAAAATGCTGCGCAGGTTCATTGGTGAGGATATCGAACTGGTGACGAATCTGGGCCATGATAAAACCGTGGTTAAGGTTGATCCTGGCTTGATAGAACAGATCCTGATGAATCTGGTCATCAACAGCCGCGATGCAATGCCCGCCGGGGGTCGGATCACCATAACCACGGAGCTGCGCATAATCAGCGAAGATAATTTACGGATTTTCCCCCAGGGAAGAACTGGATCGTTTGCCTGTATCGATGTTGCCGACCAGGGACTGGGCATCGACGATGAAATTATTGACCGTATTTTTGATCCTTTTTTCACAACAAAAGGAGTGGGAGAAGGAACAGGACTCGGACTCTCGGTTATTTACGGCATTGTCAAACAGCATCATGGCTGGATTAATGTCACTAGCGAGAAGAAGAAAGGGACCATATTCCAAATATTTTTGCCTCTCTGTCACCAGTCGGAAAACACGGATGCTCCGGACAGGGAGATAAAAGAAATTCCAGCCAGCCTTGGTGAACGGATTTTATTGTTGGAGGATGAACCGGCTGTGCGGCAGGTTGCTGAAATAATGTTGAGACAAAGCGGGTACAAGGTATTCAGTGCCGCAACCGTCCTGGAAGGACTCAATTTGTTTAACTGGGAAAAGGGACGGTTCGATCTGATTTTCAGCGATATGGTACTGCCGGACGGCAACGGCATCCAGTTTATCGATCAAATTTTAGCCCAGAAGCCGGAACAGCGGCTGCTGATGAGTAGCGGCTATTCCGACGAAAGATCACAATGGGATGCGATCAAAAAACGGAACTTGCCGTTTCTGCAGAAACCGTACACAATGAGCGAACTCCAAGAAGCGGTGTATGAAGGGATTAAAGGGCAGAAGTCAGGAGTCAGGAGTCAGGAGTCAGAAGCGTAGACTTCGTGAATGGATGTTCAGTTTAATTGGTTAAAAAAACAACAACTAAACCAGTACATATTCGGCTATCCCGTATACCATTTAAAATAGCCACGAACCGTAGTAGGGGTGCCCCTTGTGGGTACCCTTTCCTACGCGTGGCAATCAAAAAAAGGGCAACCACAAGGGTTGCCCCTACAATCTCTGTGGCGAGAATTTTTTTTACCCTAAAGAACAAACGTACAGGTTCAGCAAATTTAGTATTTCTGACTTCTGTCTCCTGACTCCTGTCTTCTGGCCTTCTAGTACAACGCCCTTCTGATCTCATCCAGAGAAAAGGCGATGACATGAGTTTTGCCTTTGCCGGAGTAAAATTTACCCTCGACAATGGAGCAGTACAGTTCATCACCCCAGGTAAAAACAGCCTGCACCGGCCCCTCAAAATTAGCATCCAGGGTGCGGAGGAAATACTGGCCATTGGCCTTGTACAGGATGGACACACTTCCTTTTCTCGGTCCAACACCCACCATGCTGAGGAGCGAGGGATCATTATGAACAAGAGCGACAAGTTTGCCCTGATCATAGGGAATCACGGCCGGCGGACACCAGACGATCTCTCTACGGGACGTGGCACCCTGTGACTCACCAACATTATCGATCATGACAATCTGAATAGAGCCGCCGAAACTACCAGTTGACTGCCATTCCTCCCTGCCCTGCTCATAAATCAGCAGCTTCTTGCCTATATTATAGAAACCGGTTTCCAAAATATTGTCATTATCCATATCCGTCATAAAAGATCCGTATATCCTGTAGCCGGCCGGAACCTTCACCTTCCCGGCTTTTTTGACCGAAGATCCCTTGAGAGCCAGTCTGTAAAGACTGGTTCCGAAAAAATTTTCCTCGTCAAAACTTTGGCCAATGA
>JAGHCC010000160.1 GCA_021160685.1 Desulfobulbaceae bacterium
ATTCACTTCTCATTTTAAGTCACCTGCAACTCCAATAATTCGGAAAGTCGAAAATCTATCTGGACTTTCTTTATTCCTCTATTGTGCATCATTCGAAGAATCCAACAGAACCCCATAATCACGTCCGCCATAAAAGATATTGAGAATGCAAACTGTCTGCTCAGCTTCATCAACAAGAAACGCAGCAACAGTTCTTCTGTCAAGAGGATAAACTCGTAAGCCGTTCATCAAATCGTTCCGTGGCCGCCCTCTTATCGGGAACGTTTCCAGTTCTTGACACTTGAGCTTGAGTTTTTTCATATATCTCCAAGCCCTTTCAGGAAATCCACCCTGCTCTGAAATATACTCATAGATGTTTTCAAGATCCTTGATCGCATCCGGCATAAAATTGACGCTGTATGTTTTTATCAAGAATTCTCTTGCATCCGGCGTTTATGCAATTCCTCGATGCGGCTAAAAGCGGCATCGAGGGATACTGGCTCACCGCTCTTCATTGACTGTTCCAGCCGGTTCCGGATCAAGGAAATTCTGACCTCGTGCTCTTCTTCTTTTTTTTGCCATAGCCTCATGGCTTCTCTAATCAGCTCGCTTGTAGACCCATAAGAGCCGGAGCTAACCTTCAGTTTGATGGAGGCCAGCATGTCCGGTGGCAAAGTAATTGTAATTCTTTTAGCTTTTTCTTGTTGCATTTGGGTACCTCTTGTTGGGGTATGATAAAATCATACTCATGGTTGAAGTATGAGTCAATCTTTCTTCCGGTGGGGTGAAAGAAAAGAAATGAAGCCCCCCCCTTCATTAACGAATATAAAAACGATCATTTAAAAGATAATCCATGAGCACTCATCTTAAAATTCTCAATAAGAACGATATCAAGGGCTTTGATTCTCCGCCTGTCTTTAATGGAGAAGAACGGAAGCGATTCTTTTATTTGCCCAAATGGGCGAGTGAATTGATTGAAACTTTCCGAACTCCGACCAATAAAATCGGTTTTGCCATACAGCTTGGATATTTTAAGGTTACCACCAGCTTTTTTGCGGCTCGAAATTTCCATCAAGACGATGTCAACTTTGTTGCTCGCCGACTTAATATCCCTATGTGTCAGGATAGTTTTCGCCTCAATTAAAATGGTAAAATCAATTTTCTTATGGAGTTTATGCTCGAAACAAACTAAGCCAAGTTTGATGTTCATATCGCTGGTGGTTTCTTGCGTAAGAAAAAAATTGAACTTCCCGGCTACCATACCTTTGCTGAGATCATTACCGATACTTTACGAAATTATGAAAAAGTTCTAATCGCCTCCATTGAAGATAATCTATCTATGGGGGAAAAACAGCTTCTCGATAGTCTGCTTAAGTTCGGAGATGAATATAAGGATGGAGATAAACAGGAGGCTAAGTTAAAACGGTATAAAATCACACTCCTTAAGAAAAGCCACCAATCAATCAACTCAACCTTCGAAAATCAAAGAAAATATTCGAGTTTTACAGTGTCTTGATTCCTTGTTTCAGGAAATACGGCCTATTATTGATAAACTCAATCTGTCATCGGAACTGATTCAATATTATGCTCAAGTGGTTATCAAGTCACGTGTATTCAAATTTTAAAGAGAAAAATATTTAATTTTACTAGGTTAACCTTGGGCGCTGAAGTGGGTCAAAATTGAAAGCTGATTGACATCCCCAGATCCCACAGGCCCCAAAGCACAAAAATGTTCCTTTAGCTCACCACTGACCATCAGTTACAGCTTTAAACGGGCTCATTATTTCTTTGGTAACGATTTGCGTAGGACAAGGTATCCACTGATTCCGGCGAGGATTGAGGCGATGAAGGTGGCTATTTTTGCGTCTGCTATCATGGCGTCACCGGTAAAAGCGAGCTCACTGATAAAAATAGACATGGTAAAGCCGATTCCGCCGAGAAGGGAAACTCCCCATATCTGACCCCAGTTGACCCCGGTGGGCAGCTCGGTCAAGCCACTCTTGATCACCAGAAAACTGAAGCCGACTATTCCAAGCTGTTTCCCGATCAGCAGACCGGCGATAATGCCAAGACTGACCGTACTGGGAAAGGCAGACATGGTATTACTGTCAACGGTCACCCCTGCTGCAAACAGGGCAAAGATCGGCAGGATGAGAAGTGCCTGGATGGGGTGGAGGTGCTCTTCCAGACGGATTCCGGCCGGTATCATTCTTTCAGCAGCCAGGTGGATCTCTCCAATGGCCTGGCGTTGCTGTTTATCGGTGACCATGGATTTGCGGCTGAGATTGCTCTCCTTCAGCCAGGCCTTGTGATGTTTCAGGGTGTTGAAAAATTCTTTTGGCTCTATGGTCGCTTTGACCGGTATAATCATGGCCAGGAGTACACCGGCTATGGTCGCATGGATTCCTGAGAGAAAAACACAGAGCCAGACACCGGAAATAAGGATAAAGGTGCAGACCGGCCGATGGATATTGTTCCTGACGATCAGGGCCAGAAGGGCAAGGAGGAAAACTGCCGCAACAAGTGCTGCAATGCTGATCTGATCGGTATAGAACAGGGCAATAACCAGTACGGCCATTAAATCGTCAACTATGGCAAGAGCCGTCAGAAAAACCTTGAGACCGATGGGCACTCGTTTGCCGAACAGGGCCAGCAGGCCAAGGGCAAAGGCAATGTCGGTGG
>JAGHCC010000173.1 GCA_021160685.1 Desulfobulbaceae bacterium
GGCCAATTTGGTGCCCTACCTGAATAGTTACGGATTCGTAACAAAACTCGATATTAATCACAACAGGAACAGGTCGTGATGAAGTTAAGTAAATCGGTGAAAATCTGTAATAACAGCTTATCCCTGAATATTTCAAAAGACAAGCTGACGGCTTTTTTGAAATTGAATAAGGCTGAATCCTTTGATGACGTTCAATTTGACAAAATTTTAAAAGAGGTTCAGGAGTATGGTGTTGTTTTAGGTTTTGTTTCCAAGATGGGCCCGGTTAAAGATGACATGGTCATCATTGCCTGCGGCATTTCGGCTGTTCCTGGAGAAAATGCCAAAGTGATCCCAAGGGTGAAGCTGCCTGCTGCCCGTATTCCCAAAAAACTGGCAAAGGGAAAAGACAAAATCAATTATCGGGAACTTGGCAACATTGTCAATGTTCCTGCCGGCCAGCTTTTACTGGAAAAAATTCCTCCGACCCAGGGCCGACCGGGAAAAAATATTTTTGCTGAGCGTATTCCGACGAAAGCGGGAAAAGATGTGACGATAAAATGTGGGCCCGGGGTTGAGATTTCCGAGGATGGTCTGCGGGTTACTGCTACCGTGGATGGCAAGTTTGTAATGGATAAAGGCAGGCCTTGTGTCCTAGAGGAACATGTGATTAACGGCGATGTGGATATGAGTGTCGGTAATGTCGTTTTTTGCGGTACATCCCTGGTAGTAAATGGCGAAGTCCTTCCCGGTTTCGAGTTGAAATGCCGGGGCGATATTTGTGTCAAGGGCCTTGTTAACAATGCCAGGCTGCTTGTCGGCGGCAAGCTTGAGGTGAGCGGCGGCATCATAGGCGAGGATGCGGATATCAAAGTCAAAGGCGACGCCAGAGTTCATTTTATGGAAAATGTCGGTTTTTTTGAGACCCGGGGATCGTTGACGGTCACGGATTATATCGTTCAGGGGAATGTCATGGTGCGCCGGAACCTGACAGCTCTTGGAGGAAAGGGCGCGGTTATCGGCGGCAACTATGTTATTGGCGGCTCAATTCATGTGAAAGAACTTGGCTCTGATGCCGAAGTCGTAACAGAAGTGACAGTGGGACTTGACCATGAATTGAATGTGAGAAAGAAAAAATTGGAGGCTGAAAAGGAGTTCTGGCCCGGAAAGATGAATGAACTCCTGAAAAATATCGGCAGCCTCAATGCAATGAAGAAGAAAGAAGGGTCAAATTTCCCGGAAGAAAAGCAAAAATTACTCCAGCAGCTGAATAATATGATGCCGGAGGTCATGGAAAAGACAAATGAACTGACGGAAAAACAAGACCGGCTTGATGAAGATCTGCTCAAGGCCACGGAAGAAAGCATTTATGTTTACGGTACCGCCTTTCCCGGTATTTACGTCAAGATCGGTAATGCGGCCCGGGTCATTACCGATGAAGAGTCTTTTGTTGTGATCGAATTCCAGAAATCAACAGAGAAAATTCATGTCCGTTCCATGACACCCGAGGAAAGGGCAGCTGTTGCCTGATCATGTTATCTGGGCCAGCATCTCTCTTACGGCCTGATCCAATCCTACAAAGATTGCCCTGGCCATGATCGCGTGGCCGATACTGAGTTCCTCAATGGTGTCAAGGGCCGCTACCCGCCTGGCATTGACATAATTGAGTCCGTGACCGGCATTGACCCGAAGCCCTGCTTCAAATGCCTCCTCGGCTGCTTCAGCAATCAGCGCAAATTCTTTGTCTTCCTCCTCTTCCGATACAGCATCGGCATAACGGCCGGTGTGGATTTCAACAAAGGTTGCGTTGATCTCCTTTGCTGCCTGAATCTGGCTGGAATCGGGATCAATAAAAAGACTGACCGGAATGGCGGCTGCCGTCATTCTGGCAATGACCTCGCGCAGATGTTCTTTCTGACCGGCCACATCGAGCCCGCCTTCGGTGGTTAATTCTTGCCTTTTTTCCGGTACCAGTGTCACCATATCCGGTTTCAGATCCAGGGCAATACCAATGATCTCTTCGGTGGCGCCCATTTCCAGATTGAGTTTTGTTTTCACGGTTTGGCGTAATAGTGTCACGTCCCGATCCTGGATATGGCGGCGGTCCTCGCGGAGGTGGACGACAATACCGACGGCTCCGGCCAATTCGCAGATGCCGGCCGCCAGCACGGGGTCGGGTTCGTCAATGCCGCGTGCCTGTCTCAGGGTTGCAACGTGATCGACATTTATGGCGAGTATGGTCATGGGATTTCTCCTTTGCAGATTGAGTAATTGATCGGATAATATTTTTTCTTTCTCTTCCATGAGAAGATAATCTTTTTCAGAACGTTCATGGTCATAGCCCAGCAAATGGACCAGCCCGTGAATTAACAGTTTTGTAACGCGGGAGTGAAGTGTGATTTTATTTTGTTGGGCTTCCCTGCGCGCCGTATCCACAGATATAACGATATCGCCAAGCAGACCGTCTTCGGCGGATTGTTCATCACTCATGGGAAACGACAGGACGTTGGTCGGTTTTGCTTTGTGGCGGTATGCTTCATTGAGTTCCGCCATGCGGGAGTCCTTGACCAGGAGAATACTCAGTTCGCTGTCCGATAGTTTGCAGAGTTCCAGAAGCTGTCCGGCCATCTTATTGATGTGGGAGATGTTGAGACTTGTGTCAGCTGTCTCGTCGGTGATGTATATGGGCATGGAGTCTTATTTAAAGGGTTAAAGGCGTCAGGCTAAGCGTTAGTTAATTGTTAATGTTCTGAATTAGTAATTTTATCTCATTATCTCAATTAGTTATTTGTTGTTAGCAGAGGGGAAACCCCTCTTAACCTTTTATCTCTCAACACAGCCGGTTCGAGTTTTATCCTTTTTTCTTCTTTTCATAGGCCAGGATGATTTGCTGGACCAGAGGATGGCGGACAACATCGGCATGAGTGAAATAGTTAAAAGAGATTCCCTTGATTTTTTTTAGAATTTTGGAGGCGACAATCAGTCCGGAGGCTTTGGAGCCAGGCAAGTCAACCTGAGTGATGTCACCGGTGATGACCACCTGGGAATTGAATCCCATTCTGGTCAGAAACATCATCATCTGGGCTTGGGTGGTGTTCTGGGCCTCATCAAGGATCATAAAGGCATTATTTAACGTCCTGCCCCGCATGAATGCCAGGGGTGCAATCTCAATAATGCCTTCTTCTATCAGGTCGGCCGAACGTTCCCGGCCCAGCATTTCATTTAAGGCATCATGCAGGGGCCGGAGATATGGATTGATTTTTTCGGCCATGTCGCC
>JAGHCC010000433.1 GCA_021160685.1 Desulfobulbaceae bacterium
CGCCGGTATCTTCACCCCGGTTAGGATGCTGAATAGTTACAAAAAAGCGTAGTTGTTTCTAGCTGTCAGTCATGACCGGTGATGACGACTTTTCTCTGTCAAATTTTTAAATCCGGCGGCTTGTTTTTTATCATAAAGATGATGTGGTGCATCTTTTAAGTTGCTTTTTGTCTGCAAATAAGAACTTCATGTTGCTGGCTTGAGAAAAACTTTTTTCAATTTTATTATCAGCTTGTCATTATTAATTTTTTCAAAATATATCGATTGATGGATGGTGGCGCGATGTCGATCTTTCTCTCATCCATAAGCCTTAAGGAATGATGATGTCGTTTTTCCGTTAGCAGTTTTTCAGTACGCCTGGCTCGTTTTCAGGAAATAAAAACAGAGAAAGCGTGTCAGCCAACATCTTAAATAATGACCTTTCTGTCCCAATTGTTGTTTTTGAAATTTGTTCCGCAACAGAACAGTTGCGCAGTTTTTGTTCATACGAATGAACCTTTGGCATGGTCATCTCCCTTCCTGGGAGTTATTTTTCGAAAAATGACTATTTTTGGATAACTTTCCAGTCTTTTGTGACTTCAAAAGTTTTATCTATCCTGCGGTTTTTTCTTTTAATCAATATGTTACGTTATAAGTTGCGTTGAAAATTGGTAAGTCAGGAGGTCGGAGACTGCATTTGTTAATGCAGCCTTTCTCCTGAATTTTATTACTGAATTCGAATTGAGTTGCTTAATTGCAAATGTCCTGGAGAGGTCCCTTTTTTCAGGCGTAGTCCTGAACAAATTGCACGTTTTTATTTCTTGAGTCGGCTATGATCCACGATCTGTAAGCCTTCAGGCTAGCTTCCTTATTTTTTTAAGCATGCGTCCTGTTTCTGAACAGCCGGAATTCTATAGAAAATATTAAATATTTGAACCTGCCGGAAAAACAGACTTTGTTTAACAGGAGTGGTGAAGCATTTAAGTTGCAGTTTAGGTGAAAAAAAAGATAAAAGGATGATTAAGCCATTTTGAGAAGGGTTTTAAGCTGTATATTAATTGGTTAATAAGTTTAACTCGTTGAATCGGTGGTATTTTTTTGATATCTAGACTTGGTATCGTTATGATGGCATGAGTTCTGCTGATTTATATGGTCGATCCATAAAAGATAATGAAAATCATCCGGGATCATTTATTTAAAATGAATTGGATTATTCGTAATATCTAAAAAGTTGGAAAAGTAACAAAAAAATGGCATCCATCACCCGTTACAAAAAAACAAGGTGTATGTCGGTAATATCAAAATAGCGGATATTGATCAGGCAATTGCTTTGGAAGATGGGATTTCTGTATGGATTGAGATAAAATCAGCAAAGGAGGTGATAGTGAAGTCGTGAAGTAAGGTGGTGGAGAAAATGAGGAACAAATCGACTTTGGGCCGCTTTAAAACATTGATCAATATTGTGAGCCTGTCAGTCAGTTTAAAATGAGATAGTCTGGGCGGGAATTTTTAAACCGCAAAGACACGAGAAAGGAGAAAATAGATGAAACGAATTTCGCTTCTTGCAACTCTGCTGGCAATCGCCTCCCTGGTGTGTGTATCCCAGGCTTGGGCGGTAGATGCAAAGATTGCGTCAACAACCATTAAGGCCGGCAGCCCGATGTCCATAGACGGCTCCATTGCACCGGGTCAGGATCTGTATGTGGGCATCAGCAGCGCTGAGTTATTCAATGCAACCACAACCCCGACTGTCGGCCCTAAAGAAAAGAAACGTCTGGTAGAAGGAAAAAAAGGGAAAGATGCCTTTGGCGATACCTCGATTCCGGCAGCCTATTATGTTATCAGCAATGTGCCCGAGAATCTGGCCACAGCTACGGAATCATTTAAAGGCCAGACAGCTGGCGTTTTTGCCTTCCCGCCTTTTAAATTCAAGGTGAAGGTCAATAAAATTCAGAAATGGGGTGACATCGATCCTGCTCTCCAATCCATGCTTGGTCCGGTCAACTCTGAGATGCAGTGGAAGTTCCTGACCTTTACCCATGAGAAAAAGTTCGGTATTAATACTATTGCCAAGGAACGGCCCATTGGCGGCGGTAATGCCAGGATGATCATGACTGATTACTCCAAACAGAGCGAGACCTGGAATGATGGTGTTTCCCTGAGTCTGGATAAAGCCACCGGCAAGTTCTCCGTGACCATGAGTCCATACAAACATATGGAGCCGGGTTCCAAATTGGCTGTTTATGTTAATGGCGAAAAATTATCTGACACCATTACTATTGAAAAACGTGGTTTTTATTTTCCCACCGGTAAAGTCTACATGAACCCCCTCTTTGTCTTTGCCGGCACCTTCGTCATTGGTATTCTTTTTGTTATTATGGGTGCTGCAGGCGGTCTCTTTACCGCAGCCTTCCAGATTACCGTTATCGGTACCAAGGGTCCCATTGGTGTTAATGCCGGTAACACCATTAAGCCGACAAACCTCTTTTTGACCCTTTGCTCACCTATTACGGGTCTGATCTCCTATATGAAGGAAAAACGGTTTGCCTATCCGGTGGCCATCCCCTTTGCCATCGGTATTATCGTCGGCGCCTTCTTTATTGGACCGCCACTTTCCGCCAAGTATCTGAACCTGGCCGCCTTTAAATTTTATCTGGGTATCATCTGTCTGGTCATCGGCATCAAGCTCTTCATCGAGTCTTTGCCGGGATCCATTGAGAAGAAAAAGGCCATGAAGGCCATTGTTCAGAAGTTTAACGCTGCCGCCAAGGCTGCAAAAGAATCCGGCAAGGCCATGGAACTTGGCAAGGTCGAGTTCGAAAAATTTAACTTTATCCAGTTTGACCTCAAATTCTGGGGTGAGACCTTTGTTGCCCGGCCGCTCCTGATGCTCATCGGTGGTGTTGTCATGGGTGTTATTGCCTCATCCTTTGGTGTCGGCGGTGGTTTCATGTTCATGCCGTTTATGACCACCATGGTGGGTTACCCCATGTACCTGGCTGTTCCAATTGCCATTACCGGAGCCTTTTCAACCTCACTCGGCGGTATTGCCAAGTATGCAACCATGGGTTACTCCCCTGATTGGATCATGGCCGCCTGTATTGCTGCCGGTGCCATGTGCGGCGGTATGGTGGGACCGAAAATCCAGAAGAAGCTGCCTGAGATTTTTCTAAAAAGAATGCTTGCTCTGGCCCTGATTGTTGTTTTCTTGAAGTACACTAATTGTATTCCTTTTATGCGCTAGAAATCAGCAAAAGGAAACTACTGTAACCAGTACCACGGAATTCACTGCTTTCTGGTGAGTTCCGTGGTCTCTTTTGATGTGAAATGATGGATATTGTAATAGAAAAGTTGACATTCATGGCGGACTGGCTCTTTGAATCGCTGATCACTCCTTTTTTTAGTCTGATCGGTCGGGGACTTGAGTTTGGTCTTTTAAAGCCTCTTGATTTTTTCCATGTTCCCATCATTGGCCAGGTCATTTTTGTGGCCGTGCTCAGTTCATTGCTGTCCTGGACTCTGCGCCACTGGTTGAATATGGATGAAAAGGATCATAAGTTTAGGCAAGGATTTGAGCAGGAGCGGATGAAACAGAAGGACATTGATCTGATCAGTGACTGGAAGAGCCGTGACGCCTTGTACAGGTTTACCGACAAGGAGCTTGATGAGGATTTTAATACCTATCTGGCTGGAAAGTTTGCCCGTTTTATGCAGGTGTACATGCTTCCTCTTTTTTTTGTTCTGTACTGGCTCGATGATGTCGTTTTTCCTCAGGCAGAGCTGGTTGAACGTTTGGGAACCTTTTATCTGATTGATTTTTCGGCTAAGGGGTGGAGTGTACAGGGGATCAACCTCTATGGTGTCTTTTTGCTGGCCTATGTCATTTCACTGATAGTTTTGTTCAGGATCAAAAAACAACGTTTTTCATCGAAGGAAAAAGCATGTCGTGCCCGTAATGATGAAGCGTGTCTCCCTGCAATCGACGGAGTAAAATAAATGGCAAAAATTCTGGTATTGGACGATGTCTTTGATGCGGGAGTAATGATCAAGAAAATCC
>JAGHCC010000425.1 GCA_021160685.1 Desulfobulbaceae bacterium
ATTTAGAAAAGTACCTTCATTCATAATTCGTAATTCCTAATTATCAAAAGGTAGCCGAACAATAAAGGTCGTGCCCTTACCAAGCTCGGTCTCAAACGAAATCGTCCCACCATGTTTTTCCACCACCACATCACGGGCAATGGCCATGCCCTGACCGGTTCCCTTGCCCACGGATTTCATGGTGAAAAAAGGATCGAAAATCCGCTCCCTGGCCGCTTCCGGGATACCGGTTCCGCTGTCTGAAAGCCGCATTTCCAACCATTCCCCTTCCCTCCTGGTGCTTATCCGGATCAACCCCTTTTTATCCTCCGGATTTTTGCCCAGGTCTTCCTCAATGGCATGGGCCGCGTTGACCAGCATATTCAAAATCACCTGACCCATCTCATCGGAGAGGCAGGAGACTTCGGGGAGCCCGGCTTCAAGGTCCATTTCCACCTCAGCAACATACTTCCACTCGTTGCGAGCCACGGTGACGGTATTTTCAACAATCCGGTTAAAATCAACCGGCGTCTTATCCTTGCCGCCCGGATGGGAAAACTCCTTCATGGCCCGGACAATGGAGGTGACCCGATGCACACCCTCTTTGGATTGATTGATAGCCTTTGGAATCTCTTCCTTAAGATATTCCCAATCCACCTCCTCCAATTTATCTTCGACGTTGGTGATCAGATCATCAGTGACCGTTTTTTGTCTGACTGCCTGCAAAAGGAGAAAAAATGTTTCCATCAGCTCCTGGATATCCCCAAAGGATTCGGCAAAAAAATCAATATTGGAGCCCACATACTGAGTGGGAGTGTTGATCTCATGGGCAATACCTGCGGCCAGACGGCCAACGGATTCAAGCTTCTGGGAGTGAAGCGATTCGGTCTGCAGCCTGTTTTTTTCCTCTTCATCTTTTTTCTGCTCATTGATATTGCGGGCAATATGAACAAAACCGATCACCTCGTTGTTTTGCGGGTCATGGTAGGGAATCATGGTCACTGAGAAATGACCGCCAAGCTGCTCCTCATACATCTCAAAGGCAAAAGGCCGGTCTTCCTTGATCATTTCTTTATGGGGGCAATAATCAGGAGGGCTGTCACCATGAAGGAGAGCCTTGAAGCAAGGGCTCCCCACCGCCTCCTGGGGTGTCATGCCGATGGCGTCGGCCATGGCCTTATTCACACGGATGATGCATTTATTGCGATCCGTCAAAAAAATGAGATCCGGGATGGCGTCAACCGTACGCTCCCATTCGAGTTTGGCCTGCTCGATCCTGTTTTCAATAATTTTTCGTTCCAAGATCTCCTGTTCAAGCTGACGGGTTCTTTTCTCGATCTCGGCTGTCCTGTTCTTTACTGTTTCTTCGAGATTCTCATGATAAAGCCTGGATACCAACCGCAAATCCTTTCTTTCAAGACACTTTTCCACGGCATGCAGTAAAAAAACCATGTCCTGCACCGGCTTGGTGATGTAATCCCAGGCGCCGATTCGCAGGGCCTCAATGGCGTCGGTCATGGTTCCCATACCCGAAACAATAATCACCGGAGTATCCGGCGACTCCTTCACCACGGTGGTAAGAAGCTCCAGCCCGTTAATTTTTGGCATGTGAAGATCGGTGAGAATAAGATCCGGTTCCTCGTCACGGAACAGATCCAGAGCTTTCTTGCCGTTATCCGCCTCCAGCACCTCATAATCCCTGGCTCTCAGATAGGTTGCCATGGATTTCCGGACAATATCGTCGTCTTCAGCCATTAGAAATTTCATTGTTTTTTCAACCTTTTTTTGCTGGGCCATGCCACCCTACGAATCCCCTTCATTGCACGATTTTTGGGGTTGGTGCCCTGAAAGAAATACCCTTGTGTGCACTTCTGATAGACCTCGTTAAATCATTACAACTGTTTACCTAAACTCTCTATCAACAAGCATGCCAGGAGGACAAATATCAAAAAAACACAATGTTATCAAATAGTAGCGCACACGAAGGTGAGTTTAAAGGTCAAGTTCGACAAGAGAAATGCTCAAAACAAAGAACACATGTTCACAACATGTGAACATGTGTTCTGGTTTGGTGAATATTTTTTTGAGGGAGAAATCAGATTAATCAGGAAGTCCAGCCCAGGCGGGAGATATTATTTTTCTTGTGGACACGGTCTCCCAACTCTTTCATTCACCCATAAGAAAATCGATATTGGAAGCGACATACTGGATTGGGATATTAATACCGAGTAACATGTATAAAAACGTAGAATCAGCAAGATGAGTTATAATTGCAACTCACGTCATTCCCGCATGTTTTTAGCGGGAATCCAGGATGGAGTGTGTGGTTTATGTATAATCTGTGTAACTATTCAGCATCCTAACCGGGAGACTGAACCCGGCATTTATTTTAAAAGTAACAAAAAAAATATATCGTCATTCCAGCTAAGGGCATGCCGGGATGACGTATACGAAGTTTTTGTGTTTATGGTGTTGTTAGTCCAATAGTTATGAATAGTTTTTAAAGACTTTTTTCTTAAGGGAGTAGCTGGA
>JAGHCC010000186.1 GCA_021160685.1 Desulfobulbaceae bacterium
AGAGTGGGCAGATTTTTAATCTGTTTCAGGGCTTTTCGGTATTGTTGGCGTTTATCTTCCACTATTACTTACTCCTGGTAAAAGTACAGCAGCACCGCATCTGCTTCGGAGTCTGCGCTTACCTGTTATCGGCCTACCCGCATAGAGGGGCTATCGGAGTCTCCCTGCGGTTGCTTACCTGCATGCAGGCCTCTCTCGGAGTCTCCGTTTCACTCCGCTTACCGGCGCACCTACGGCACTGCTGAACTTTTACAGATTTCTGGTTTTTCAGGTACCAAGCCCTTGTGAACTATTCTTACTCCTGGAGGCGGCTAGCCTCTGCATCAGCCGTTTTTTAAAATACATGAGAGGCGGGATCTTTTTTACCCGGCTGAAGCGTTTTTCTATTTCCATCAGCTCTTCTTTCAGGCTTTTTTCTCCCTCAACCGCCACCGGATGTCCCTCGACCGTGATATGGATGATATCAATTTTCATGAATCGATCGATTATTTTTGGGGAAAGGGGAGTGCCCTTGCCGCAGAGCACCCGTCCGTCCATTTCCACATCCTTTGCCAGAACCATGCCTTCGGTGGCCTGCATTGTCAAAATCTGTTGCACCCTTTCCTCCCTGGAGAAATATCCTTCCCTCTGCCCTTTATCCCTAAGGTATTTATTCAAATAGCCTATCATAAACATCGGTGAAAAGAAAAGACACCATTGACAGATAAGAACGGCAGCATTAGATTTATTTGCGTAAATATTGAGGAACCCAACCCACTAAAGTGGAATAAAATATCAGGTTTTTCAGGATAAGTCCCTTAACAGTAGAGGCAGATAGCGAACTGAGAGAGACCTTCGAGTTGTTTATTTTAAAGAAGCTTTTGAATTTCTTGCCACTCTTTTCAGTGCCCCCTTGAGGGGTACAAATAGTACAAAAAATATTTCTAAGGGACTAATATTGTAAAGCAAACTGTTTCATTAATTTTCGGAGTAAAGATATGCCAATATACGAATACGAGTGTGAAGAGTGCAAAGAAGTTGTTGAAGCCTGGCAGAGTATCTCGGATGAGCCTCTCGCCACCTGTGAAAAATGCGGAGGAGCTCTCCATAAACTTATTTCCATGAGTTCATTTCATCTCAAGGGCGGCGGTTGGTATGCTGACGGCTATGGCAGCTCAGGCAACTCAAAAACCACTGAAACCACTAAAACTAAAACCAGCAAGACTCCCAGCAAGACAACTCCTTCCTGTCCCAAGGAATCCAAAGGGACAACCTGCTGCGCGAAAGGCAAGCCCTGTAAGTGTGCTGCTTGATAGAATACTTACCCCTCTTGTGTCATAATCAACATCGCATCTCCATAACTGAAGAAACGATAGCCTGATTCCACCGCATGACGGTAACCGTCAAGTATCCATTCCCGTCCCGCCAGTCCGCTGACCATGAAAAGCAGGGATGAGCGGGGCAGATGGAAATTGGTAATCAGGTTTCTCACCACCTTGAAGCGATAGCCGGGATAGATATAAAGATCGCACCATCCCTGGCGCTGATTGACCCGGCCGCTGTCGTCTGCGGCAAATTCCAGAGCCCGTACCGTTGTTGTGCCCACGGCAAAGACCCGGTGACCCGCCTTTCTTGTTTCATTGATCAGACGGGCCGTGTCTTCCGTGACACTGAGAAATTCCGAATGAATTCGGTGCTCGCGGATGTCTTGCACCCTGACCGGCGCAAAGGTGCCATATCCGACATGGAGAGTCACCGTGCAGAAGCCGACCTGTTTCTCCCGAAGTGTGTCCAGGAGTTCTTCCGTTAAATGAAGTCCAGCCGTTGGCGCGGCCACTGCCCCGGTTTCCTTGGCAAAAACAGTCTGGTATCGGCTGCGGTCAGTGGGCTGATCTCCCGATTTTCGCCGAATATAGGGCGGCAGCGGAGTTTGACCGAATTTTTCCAGCACGTCTTCCAGATTTCCCTGAAAAAGGAGCTTCACTTTAACCTTGCCATCCGGGAAAATTTCTTCAACGATCCCTTCCAGCTCCGGAGAGAAAATCAGTCTGCTTTTCAATCCGGGTCGTTTGGAACTTTTGACCAGACCGATAACCAGCGCTTCCCGACACAAATGATTGCCGCTTTGAATGCCGGTTTCGATTATTGTCTCGGGATATTCCAGGATCAACAGCTCCATTTTGCCGCCGGTTTCCTTTTTGCCCAGGAGCCTCGCCGGAAATACTTTTGTATTGTTGGCCACCAGCAGATCTCCTGGCCGCAGAAAATTAACAAGATCACAAAACCGATGATCGCTCATCTGTTTTGCGCGGCAGTCCATGACCAGCAGGCGTGACCTGTCCCGTTTGTCAACCGGGGATTGAGCAATCATTTCCTCCGGCAGGTCGTAGTCATAGGAGTCAATGTCGTATGGAGGGGGAATGTGGGAATTCATTTTTGATCCAGCGGCTAAATCGTAACCGATTAGGGGTATAAGAAAATTTCGAAAACGTTTGAACTGTCAGCCTTCACAGGTGCCGAAAATTTTTACCCTGAAGGGCATAAACTCCAGCAGGTCGGTTAGCAGATAAGCACCCTTAAAACAGGGCATAGACCGACGTCGATACATCGGTATGCTGGACGGCCTGATCATGCGGTAAGCGAGGAACAAGACTTCGAGAGATTTGGTGCATGTGACGGCTGACGCTAAATCCAGTCGGTCCGCTGGGTAATATAGCAGAGTAAAAGGCCGAGTCCCATGGCCAGCAGGCCGAAAATTCTCAGCATGGCCGGATTCATTTCAGACAGCTGCTTGAGCCAATTCAGCATGGCCTCGGGAAAAGCGACATAGGGAAGCGCTTCCAGGATCAGAACCAGGCCGATTAAGGTCACCAGGTAATTCATGTGAAAGGAAATCTCCGTAAAAATTCACGCC
>JAGHCC010000111.1 GCA_021160685.1 Desulfobulbaceae bacterium
AGGTTCGAGGTTCGAGGTTCGAGGTTCGAGGTTCGAGGTTCGAGGTTCGAGGTTCGAGGTTCAGGGTTCAAGGTTTACCCCTTGGCAGCTTCAAATTGTTTTAAATAGTTTATAAAGCCTCGAATAGCTGCACGAGTCCGGTTGGCAAGTTCATAGGCAACTTTGAACTCATTAGATGATATGTAATGTTCATCTATGGCGACATAAAGTTCACTTTGAACTTCAGTACAGGATCTTTTGGCGTATCGCAAGAATCGGATGAACTCTGCATTACTTTCAGCATCAAAACCTTCAGCTATATTATGCATTGATGACCCGGCAGCATTTTGAATTTGTCTTTTTAGTCCATAGTCCTTGGCAAATACAGTTTTTTTCGTCAAGTAGTATATGTTTTGAGTTAGTTTGCGTGCTAATTTCCAAGCCTCAATATCTTCAAATCGTTCAATCTTCATAGCTTTTTAACCTTTAAACTCAGAACCATGAACATTGAACCCTAACCCCTGAACTCTGAACCTTGAACCTAGAACCTAAGTTCAGATTTTTTAGTACATCTCGTTTGTGGCGAATAATCGCTATAAGCCGGATCATCATACTTGGTGTGACATTCAATGCAAAGGCCGATTCGTAGAATCCGGGCCAGCTCCTTCTTGTTGAAAGGCCTGAGATCGGCGCGGGAAGAGTTCTGGAGCGGTTGGCCGTTAATAGTGACATAGGAGTCCAGGGGCGGGGTAGGACCTGCTTCGGTTTGAATACCCTGATTCAGTGAGGAAAAATGCCACTTTTCGTCTTCGCGCCAGACCGTGCCTTCGCCAAGCCCTAAGGTTTTGGGCGAGGCATGGCAGTCGGCGCATGATCGGCCTTTGCGCTGGGTGGTATGGGGGTTGATGGCGGCCATGGTCAGACGGTTGAAATTCCCGGCCTCATTGCCGTTTTCATCAACCAGGGTCACCACGTCCTGGCAGCCTGGAGTGACAATCACCACCTGGTCATGCCAGATAGCCAGCATGGGTCGTTCGTAACGCAGATAGGAGCGGCCCTCCTCCCACCAGCCCGGAGTTTCTTCCATGGTCAATTTGTCGAGATGGGTCTCGCGCATATCCTGTTTGACATGACAGCCGTAGCATTGGGGAACCCAGGGAGAGTGGCAGCTTTCACAACCGAGGCGTTTATGGTTTTTGTCATTACAGACCCCGTTTTTAACGGGATTCAAAGGATGGAGTTTTTTTTCGTCAAATTTATTCACCAGAACAAACTTGTCGTCCTTCTGTTGAATATTGTCCATTTTATTGTTTTTGCGGGTCAGTCCGGGTTTTTTGTCGGCTTCTTTGCTCTGGTCCACATGACATGATTCACACTTGATCTCAAGCTGCTGTTCATAATGGGCATAGTTGGTTCCGTCCCCCATGATCTCGAGCCGGGTATGACAGTCAATGCAGATCATGCCACGCTGGTAGTGGATGTCGGCCGGCAGTTCAAGATAATAACGGTCGCCGGGCAGGGTAAGCGGTGACATGCCGCCATTTGTATAAGGTGTGCCGTAGTTTTCTGATTCATAGACCCCGGTGTAGGAGATGCCGATCCGGCCGCTGCGGTTATGGCAGCGCACACAGTTTTGTACCTCCACCTTTTTTGTAATCAGGGGATGGGGCTTTTTGTCTTTTGCGCTTGTTTTTCCTTCCGGCTGGCTAAAATGACAGGCTGTGCAGCCGCCTCCCTTTTCACCGAAAAAGCCGGGCAGGTCGCCTTTTTTTTTCCAGAGATGACAGGTGCCGCAGAGTTTGCGGAAATAATCCAGGGCCAGTGAGGTTTCCCCTGATTCTATCAGTTTTTCCACCGAAAAATCGCCATCCTGGTTGTCAGCCTCGCCCCAGTAGTAGAGCAGGGTGGAGAGGATGCCCCGGTTGGTGGCCATGAGCGAGTTTTTGACCTTTTTCACATCCGGGGCATGGCAACCTTCGATGCCGCAGGTTTTTTCCACAACGCGCAGATCACCTGGATTTTTAACGATGCCTTTATGGGCTTTATCCTTGTCAATGGCCAGGGTATCGCCGAGATGGCAGGGGGAGCAGCCCAGCATTTTGGTGTCATGGGCCGGATCGAGTTTCTCGGTTTTATGGCAGGAGAGGCACATCTCCACCTGGCCGGATGTGGTCTGGTACAGCCGGTCGGGCCGCTGGGTCAGGTTCTCCCGGATCACCAGGATCAGGACAATGACGAGAAGAAAGAAAATAAGCAGACGGGAAGACATTAGAAAGAAGTTATAAAGGGTGGAAAGTGGATGGACATTTTACCAGATCGTCTGGACATGTGGGTAATTGCGAATTTTGTCATCCCTGGTAACAAGAGGCAGACCCATGGTCATCGCAGTAGCGGCAATCATACGGTCTGCCAGGTCTGGATGGAAGTGGCCCGGCATTGTCACGGAACGTAAACTGATCGTGTTGTCGACCGGCATGAAACGGACAAAAGGCAGGCCTTCTGTCTTACGCACCCAGTCCCGTACATCAATAGAGAGTTCCAGTCTTCCCTTGGCAACCAGGAGAGCGATTTCCCAAGTGGATATTGACGAAATGACGATGCCGTTCTCCTGAATGGCTTCGTTGATGGCCCGGACTGCGCTGCGTGAGAGATTTTCCGGGTTGCTGATCCACCAGAGCCAGACATGGGTGTCGAGGACGATCACTTCAAGGCCTCCCAGTCGTTTTCAGCAACTGGTTCCATAGGATCATCATAGCGTCGTACTGAATTTCGCAATTCCTCTAAAACAGCCTGTGGTTCTTCCTGAAACGGAATTATTTTCAGAACCGGCTTGTTGCGGTCGGTAATAATTAATTCCTGGCCGCTTTCCTGTATTTGGCGAAAATATTTGAGTGCCCGTGGTTTAAAACAGGATTTCGAAACAACATGCTCCATGATTTTTTCCTCATTTTTATAATCATGACCACAGTATCATGGTCACAATAAACCATCAAGAGCAAAAAAATGATAACATTGATCTTTTGCCGTCAGGATAGGTCATTCAACCTGAACAGTTACGGAACGGTGGTTAGGCCAATTTGGTGACCCTACCTTCTAGGTAACAAGATTTTAAGTATTTTGCACAAATATCGTAAAAACAATAAGATAAACACAAAACTTTGTATACGTCATTCCGGCATGTTTTTAGCCGGAATCCAGGATGGAGTACGTGGGCAGTTTCTGGATCGAAGTCTGCGCTTATCTCCGGCTAAGGACATGCCGGAATGACGATATAATTCTTTTGTTACTTTTATAGTAACTATTCAGGTGGGCCACCAAATTGGCCTAACCACCGTCCCGTAACTGTTCAGTAGTGCCTTAG